>BNTP01000016.1 GCA_025996695.1 Bacteroidia bacterium
TATTTCGAACGTCAAACGGGGCTATGATTTGTTTCGATGCAACTGGAAAGGGCAAGCTCATTTTGCACAAAAGGTGCTTTGGAGTGTCATTGCATACAATATTAGGGTGATGACTGCAAAAGTCATAGTGTCTATATAAACAGCTGATAATCAGAACATTGATGAAATCACAGGGGTGAATTATGTCTTGACGGTTCGAAAAAGTCAAAAAATAGGGTCAAAAAATGTTTTGAAGGCAGATGAACTCAAAATATGACAAAAAACGGTTGCTTTTTCTCTGGGCACGAGAAGTTTGAACGGGGCGAAGTCTTTCAAAAATATAAAGAACGGACTGTATGGACAAACTCTAAGTAATTTAATTTTTTTACAAGATGAAAAGAAATTTCTTTTTTCTAAGCTGGCTGGCAATAGGATTGCTGGCAAGCAGTTGTAGTAACGACCTTGAAAAAGGTCGGGCAAACGCCGATGGCAATCGTGCCATCTCGTTTGACGTGTGGGCAAACAAACAGCTCCGTGCGACTACACAAGCCGCCGACGTGACGGATTTTGCCGTGTTGGCTACCAACCCTGCCGCAGCGCCGGGAGCACAAGTGCTTATCGACGGACTTATTGTTACCGGCAGCAACGCGACGGGTTGGACTTACAGTCCGAAGGGTGCATGGCCGGACATGGATCCAGTGAATTTCTTTGCCGTTTCTCCGGCAGCGGCAACGGGTGTTGCCCCAGTTGGCCACCTCCGGCGGTAGCGGCGCCCCGTCTGCCTTGGAAGGTCAGAATGACGCGAACACCGGCGAGCCGGGCATCGAATACACCTTGCCCACCACGCTCACCGATCAGGCAGACTTGTTGGTAGCACATCACACCGGCACTTATGCCACCGAAAGCACGAGCGGTGTTCCGTTGCATTTCCACCACGCCCTCTCGCGAATCAAGTTTCAGGCAAAGGGCGAAGGCTCGAAGAATTTTGTGGTGAAGAGCATCAAGTTAAAAAACATCAAAAGCAAAGCCTCGCTGGATTTGAGCAGTTTGCCACAGGATGCAACGCCGTTTGTTTACCCGACCAACGCAGCAGAGGTAGTTACGCCGAGCTATGCCACGTATTGGGTGCCGGACGGCAGTACCGTTGTTGACTTGACGGCAGCGTTGACCACGGATACCGTCAAAGGTGTTACCACCGGTTGGACGGATGTTGTCGGCGGCGACGACGCGCTGTACGTCATCCGCAGACAAACCTTGCTTCTGATTTGTCCGGAGCAACCATAGTAGCCGGAGCAGACCCTTCGACGCGGTTTTACATCGAAATTACATATAAGGAAGCAGCTCAAACGGATGCGAAAGCAGTAACTTATGCCGTGCCGGTAGGGGCACTCGTTGGCACTCCGAGTGCCTCTTTCCTCGCGTTTGAAATCAAACGTCAATACACGTTCCGGATTGAACTCTCGGGTAGCAAAGACATCGAATTTACCGCAGTTACGGTAAGCGATTATGACGATGTGGCGCCGTTCCCTGTCAGCTACACCGCCGTAGCGAACGGCAGTGGGTATATCGAGACTGACTCCATCACATTTGAGTTTAGCGAACCTGTGAGCGGGCTTACGGCAGCTGACTTCATCATCAACAACGGCGGCACCCTCACCGGAAATGCCACCAAGGGCGTTCTGACACAGATTGACGCTACGCACTGGAAGCTCGCTATCAGACTAACCGCGGCGGGGGACGCAACGGTGACAATCGACGTACCCCGTATCTCTGCTGAGCCCAAAGCCATAGTCATTCATATTCCATTCATCTCTATGATTCCGGTTCCAGGTGGCACCACGACGCTCAATAGCACAAGTGTAACGCTCAGCAGTTTTTTGATTGGAAAATATGAGGTGACGCAAAAACAGTGGCTCGAGGTAATGGGCGGCTGGCCCACTGCCGCACCTGACCAGCCATCGGCCACTTATGGCCTCGGCGACTATTTTCCGGCGTATTATATTAGCTGGGAGGACATTGTAGGCACTTCTGCGGGCGGTGCAACGATCGGGTATACCGAAAAGGGCATTGATTATTATACCAATGGATTTTGCTACAAATTGTCGTTATTAGTTAATGGCTTGACCAAACATTACCGCTTGCCGACAGAGGCGGAGTGGGAATATGCGGCGAAGGGCGGACAAGCGACGAGCGGGTTCACCTATAGTGGTAGTAATACGATTGGTAATGTCGCATGGTACGGGAGCACCGCCGGTTCAATGATGCATTTCATAGGCACGAAACAGGAAAACGAACTTGGCATTTTTGATATGTCCGGAAATGTCAGGGAATGGATCGGTGACTGGCATGATGCCGCATATCCGTCAAGCACGACCAACCCAACAGGTGCAACTACGGGTACGCTCCGCGTATATCGCGATGGCAGTTGGAACACAGCCGTATCAGGCTGTAACGTGTCAACCCGCTACGGTTGGGCGCCAAATACCATAAACCCGGGTGTAGGCTTCCGCTTGGTGCTCCCGCTACAAAATTACTGCTAGGTCCCGCCACCAGCGGTGGTGTATGACTCTTTCGCAAGTTTCGCCCCTACGACGACGTAGCAAAATGCTACGCCGTCGTAGGGGCGACGCGTGCGTTAGTTGTGCTTTCTGTGAAAATTATTATTTCGCCTTATTCGGATAAGCCGGACGTGCAGGATAATTCCCCGGATTCGTCTTCAAATCTTCCAAAATCAGTTCGATGGCTTTGTTCAATTGCTCATCAATGCCTGCGTATTCCTTTGCGGGGTCATTGTCCACCACATAATCGGGGTCTACGCCATGCCCTTCAATCACAAATTGTTTGCCTTCCGCATCGTAATGTGCAAATTCAGGACGGTTCAGCGTGCCGCCGTCTATCAAGGGCAGCCCACCGCGAATGCCAACTACACCGCCCCAAGAGCGTACTCCCACCGTTTTCCCTAATTTGAAAAACTTGAACTGATAGGGGAATAAATCGCCATCGGAAGCGGAATATTTGTCCAGCAACAGGATTTTCGGACCAATCATCAAACCGTCGGGTTTGGACCGCGGTTGTCCGTTGCGCGGAGCCTGCATCATAGACAATTCCCTGTTCAAACGTTCGATAATCATCGGCGATACATTGCCACCACCATTGCCGCGATCGTCAATAATCAACGCTTTTTTATTCAATTGCGGATAATAATATTTCACAAATTCGTTCAATCCTTCCGCGCTCATATCGGGGATGTGAATGTAGCCGACTTTCCCACCGGTTGCTTTATTCACCTTGTCAATGTTGCCTTGCACCCAATCGAAATAATACAAAGACGATTCGTCTGCAATGGGTTTCACGATGACTTTGCGACCTCCGGCATCTGTTGCTTTGGCGTTCAAAGTCAATTCCACTTGCTTGTTGGCTTTATCGTAAAGCGCCGTATAAATATCATTCAAATCTTTGGTGGATTTACCATTCACGTGAGTAATAAAATCGCCCACATTGGCCTCCACACCCACTTCAGTCAATGGCGAACGAAGATTGGACGACCAATTTCTGCCTGCCAAAATCTTGTCAATCTTGTAGTATCCCGAGCCGTCGCGGCTCAATTCGGCCCCCAGCAAACCGGTTGAAATTCGGCGAGGTTCCTGTTTGTCGCCACCGGCAATATAGGCGTGACCGCAACTCAATTCGGCAATCATTTCGCCAATAATGTAATTCAAATCGTTGCGATTATTGACATATTGAACCAATGGCCGGTATTTTTCGCGAATTTTTATCCAATCCACCCCGTGCATGTTTGGGTCGTAGAAAAAGTCGCGCATCTGCCGCCAACATTCATTGTAAATCTGATTCCATTCGGCATGAAAATCGACCGTCGTTTTGACTTCGGACAGGTTAACCGTTTCTTCCACAGTGACTTTTCCCTTCGGAAGGTCGATAACGGCATAATTTCCTTTGCTGCGAACCAACACTTTTTTCGCATCCGGAGTGATGCCTGCCAGTGAAAAAGCACCTACTTCCGTTTCTTTGTTTTTCTTCAAATCATACAGATACAGATTTCCACCACGGAGGTAATACACATTGTCGTCCACGCAGATAGCGCCAAAGCTACCTGCCGGAACATTGATTTCCAAAGAACGCCCCTGTATGCCATCGAAGTCAATTTCAATGTTTACTTTAGCTTCTTTTTTCGGAGTGGCATCTTTTTTCTCGTCTTTCTGCGCATCCTTTTTCTCATCGGACTTCTTGTCTGCGGCATCTCCCTTAATAGTAACCTCATCGTTCATGTAGGCAAAAGGCGAAGGCGTAGATTTTTTCAAAGTCACGATATACAATTTATGCATATTGGTGTAAGCGTGATTCCATTCGGTGTTGCTGTAAGTCGGGTTGAAATGGCGCGCCGAAGTAAACAACAAATATTTCCCATCGCTACTGAATGAGGCATTATAGGAATCGAACCACTCGTCCGTCACGGTGTGTTTTTGCTTGTTATCCAAATTATAAACCACGACCACAGTTGTGGTATTGAAACGTGGCAACGTGTAGGTTATCCAACGGCTGTCGGGCGACCAGTTGAACCCGCGAATTTCTCCGTCAAGCGTTTGCTCCACGTCCGTAATTTTTTTGGAATCGACATCCACGTAGCGCAAACGCTGCATTTTATCACTCCAAAGAATTTTTTTGCTGTCGGGCGACCAGTCGAAACCATATTTATAGGTATCGCTGTTAGTCGTTAGTTGCACCGATTTTTGCAAACCGTCCTGACTGCGGATGTAAATTTCATCTTCGCCGGTGGCATCGGAAATATAGGCAATCCATTTCCCGTCGGGCGACCATTGCGGATTGCGTTCGTGAACGCCGGAAGTTTCAGTCAGGTTGCGGGTAATGCCCGATTTAACCGGCACGGTGTAAACATCGCCACGGGCACTTACGACCAAGCGATTGCCGTCAGGAGAAACGTCTACATTATCAATTCGGCGCGAGGCATCGACCAATTGACTGCGTCCGCCAACAAAATCTTCTTCCAGATAAATGGTCAGTTTCGTTGCTTTTTGGGTGGCAATATCGAAATTGTAGATGTATCCGCCGTTTTCAAAAACGATGGATTTATCGCCCAAACTCGGGAATTTGATGTCGTATTCCTTGAAATCAGTCACTTTCTTCGTTTGTTTGGTTTCCGTATTGTAGCTGAAAAGATTCATCGTCCGATCGCGGTCGGAGATGTAATAAATTTCTTTTCCAATCCACATCGGGAAAATATCTTGATTCGGGTTGTCGGTGATTTTCTCTGTTTTCCTGGTTTTGAAATCGTAAATCCAGATTTCATCCGCCATACCGCCCTTGTAATATTTCCAGGTGCGAAATTCACGAAACACGCGGTTGTAAGCCAATTGGGATTTGTCGGGCGAATAAGAACAGAACCCACCCTCCGGCAAAGGAAGTTCTTCCGACAAGCCGCCTTTGACGGATGCCAAATACAATTTTCCTTTGAAATCGTTGAACGATTGCTTGCGAGAACGGTAGACGATTTTTTCGTTATCCTTCCAAGTCAGCGTGATATTATTTGGCCCCATGCGGTCGGAAATATCGTCGCGTCCCAAGGTGGCGGTATACGTCAAACGCACCGGTTCGCCGCCTGTGGCAGGCATCGTATAGACTTCGGTGTTGCCGTCGTACTGTCCCGCAAAAGCAATTTGCTTGCCGTCGGGCGAGAATTTGGCGAACATTTCGTAACCGGTGCCGTTGGTGATTTTGCGGGCAACTCCGCCGTTGGCGTCCGCTGAGTATAAGTTTCCGGCGTAGGTAAAGACCAACTGATTGCCGTGAATGGTCGGGAAGCGCAATAAGCGAGCTTCCTGCTGGGCTGAAGCGGTAAAGAAGCCGCCTACAGCGAGGATGAAAAGTAATAAGTGTTTGTTCATTGTATTATAAAAAAATAAGTTGTTTTCATATTTTATTTGATATTGCGCATTTCGTATTCCTGCAATTCTTTCTTTAGCTTCTGCTTTACGGAAGAAAATGTTAATTGTTTATTTTTGATTAGCTGCACGGTGTTCCACATACTCATACCCATGACGTATCAAATCCACTTTTATGTCTGATATGGCACAGTTTACAACGTTTTTGGACGAAGCCAGCAATAGAAAAGTGTTTCCGAATCGGTTTTCAAGGTCTTCAATCAACTCCTTTTCATCAAAATGGGATGTGGTAAAAAGGTCTATGTCAATGGACGACCGATGACCTAACTGCAAAGCTAAGGCCGTTCCGCCCACTAATGGGAAGTCTTTGAGGAGCGGGATTTGCTGTAAGCGTTCTAACAACTCCAAAAGTTTGGGCGCAACTGTTTGTTTCTGTAACATTTGAATTTGCTTTTAGGCATTTGAAAAATCACACTCAGATAGTTGAGGGTTTTATTATCTAAATAAGGCAGATGTAGCATTTCTTCGCGCACCGTAGTTTGCCCGTAATGCCTGAATAATTCTTTCCAATCAGCTTCTGTCCCTCTACTACAAACCCTTTCAATCATAAAACGCTTGTTCGTTTCATAATCAAAATCTTCTTTCTTGACATCCCAAAACAAATAGGGCGAAAAGTTGGGTGCTGTTTTATTTTCTTTCATTTTGCAAAGGTACAAAATAAAGATTGAAAAGAACGCCAAAAAACAGCAAATTTTGCAACATCAACAACTTCTTACATTTGTTTATATTGTTAAATCACTGTCTTGCCGGACAAAATAGCGTTGTAATCTTCCAAATTTTCTTTCAGAAGGGTAGGGGTGTCGATGTCATACGGGCATTTTGTGCGACAAATGCCACATTCCGTACAGTTAGCGATGTTTTGCATCACGCGTTGAAAATCCGGCGTGAGCCATTGGGCTGACGGACTGCGGCGAATGAGTTGTATCATTCGGGCGCAGTTGTTGATTTGAATTTTCGCGGGGCAAGTTGGCATACAATAGCCACAGCCACGGCAAAAATTTCCTGCGAGTTCAGCTTTATCTTTTTCAATCACGTTTAATAAATCTTTCGTCAATGTCGGCGGATTTTGTCTGTAGCCAAGAAATTCGCCGAGCTCATTTTCGCGCTGGATGCCCCAGATGGGCAAAACATTGTCGAAATCAGATTGGTTGAGGTAGGCATACGCTGCAGCTGAATTGGTAATTAACCCGCCACACAGCGCTTTCATGCCAATAAATCCAACATTCTTGTCTTTGCAAAGCCTGACAAGCGTTCTTTCTCTTTCTGTGGACAGATACGAAAATGGAAATTGCAACGTGTCATAAAGCCCTGACAGTACCGCCTCTTCCGCCACAAAAATGCTGTGATTGGTGATGCCGATAAAGCGAATTTTGCCTTGACGTTTTGCCTCAAGCATGGCATCGTACAATCCCGATTCATCGCCCGGTTTTGGACAAAACGGCGGAGTGTGAAACTGATACACGTCGATGTAGTCTGTTGTGAGTGTCGCCAAACTTGTGTGTAAATCTTTCCAAAAATCATCGGCCGTTTTTGCTGCCGTTTTGGTGGTAATCGTGATGTTGTGTCGCACATCAGAGAGGTGCAAACCAATTTTCTTTTCGCTGTCCGAATACGCCCGTGCTGTGTCGAAAAACGTGATGCCGTTGTCGTAGGCTTTCTTCAAAAGCACTCCTGCCTGCTCTTCCGAAACGCGCTGCATCGGTAATGCTCCAAAGCCATTTTTGTCGGAAATGATTCCTGTTTTGCCTAAAATTACCTTGCTCATAATTTCATTTTTATTTTTTATGCTCTCTTTTGTTGTATTTATGGCTGCAAAGGTACAAAAAAATCCCCCAACCCCGAATTTTCCACCCCCATTTTCACCCAAAAACGAGGATTTCTGTTAAGAATCCTCGTTTTTTTATTTTGTCGAAATGAAGCCATTTTCATTTCGAGAACAAAAGTACAGCCTCCTAACTCCTTGATACTCATAGACCCGACTCTTAACAGGAATCCACGTTTTTTGAAGAAATCAATTTGAAAGTTTCGCGAACATTTAAAAAGTGATAGCGAAGCTTTCACATAAAACAACAATTAAAGTATCCCGCTCAGGGTTTAGGAGCCGTCAATTATTAAACATTTCTGTTTAATAATATAAGTTGTTGATTATAAATAACATATAAATCAAAATTGTTATATTTATTTATTGACAGCTCCTTAGGCAGCGAATGAAGGTTTCATTCTCTCTCTGACCTTTTGTTTAGGCCTTGTGGCGGGAACTTTTTTTAGAGTTGAAAATTAAGAGTAGAAAATTTGCAGGGGAATAAAAAGACCGTACAGTCATTACTCCACCCGTATGGGGTGCAATTATTGATAACCCTGTACAAGCGCAGCGCAGCGCAGGGTAATTCGTGAATTCGTAGTTAAGAACTGAAAGCGCAAAAAATAGATATAGTAATATAAATTTTTAATTAAGTAATGAGAATGAAAAAGAAAAAGAAAGAAAAAGCGCAGAGGAGAAGGATACTTTTCATCTCTGCAGCAGTGCTGTTGAGTGCCGGTCTGTGGACATTAGGCACAGCGCAAGTGAAAATTGGTGGCGATCCGACGACGCCGGTAACAACGAGAGCCGTCCTGGAGCTGGACGGCGCATCAGGCGGGTTACTCCTGCCACGCGTAGCGGTCTTGCCGCCTGCCGCTTCGGCATCAGAAGGAACGATGTACTACCAGATTAGTGATGGTACAGTTTACATCTTTCTCATTGACGGCGGCAAACATTGGGAGCCGGTTGGCAGTGGCAGCCCTATCTCGGGCGACATCGCCGCGAAAGCGAAGAAACTGGCTTATGGCATAGACAGTGCGAAACTGGCCGGAATAGCCGCCGGCGCTAATTTCGTCCTTGTCGAAAACATTTTGACATCGACCGCAACGATGAACGCCTTGTCGGCGGCTCAAGGTCGGGCACTTCTTGACTCTATCAGAAATAGAAGCAGTCAAGGGTCGAACACCTTGAATGCTTTCCGTGATTCTGTTTATAAAAAACCGCAGACACTGGCTGGTTCAAAAACCTTCAGTGATGCAGCTATCTTTAGTAACAATGTCACAGTGAATGGCGCAACGGCATCTTTCCCGAACGCCACAGCCGTTACTTTCCCGAACGCGAATCCAACGGTAAAAGCCAAGAGCGCGGCAGCTGTTCTTGGAAACACCACCCAGCTTGCAACGGAAGCACAGGTCGCTCTTGCTCAAAACACGGCAGGCAACGCTCTGAACGCATTCCGTGACTCTGTTTATACAAAAGCGCAGACATTGGGTGGTGACAAAACGTTCAGCGGCACCAACACCTTTACGGTATCACCAACAGTACCGAGCAAATCATCGGCCGCAGGAGCCAACGCTACCTTAGTAGCAACAGAAGCACAGGTTTTTGCCGTAGCATCAGCAGTAGCGGGCTCCGCTCTGAACGCTTTCCGTGACTCTGTTTATGCAAAAAACATGAACATTGGCGGAAACAAGACGTTCACGGGAACCATTACGATGGATGTACCGCAACTGCCCACCTCAACGACTGCCAAAACATTCTTTGCGGCACCAACGGCAACTAACGGTCGTCCGACTTTCCGTCCAATCGTTTTCGAGGATCTGCCTGAAATAAAAAGAGCAAGCAAACTGGCGTCAGGAACGGCGGACAGTACAGCGTTGGCCAATTTGAACGCTTTCAAAACAACGACTGAGTCAAATGCACAAACCCTTGGCGGCGTAAAAACTTTCTCTGCAGCTCCGGTTGTTCCGGCAAAAAGTGCGGCACTTACCGTAGCTACCGGCACAACAGCCCTTGCGACGGAAGCTCAGATCTATAACACGGCGGTGAACACGAAACCGACGGCATTAATCGCCCACATTGATTCGATTTATAATCGCAATATGCCACTTGGCGGCATCAAGACGTTTACATCTGCCCCTGTGGTGCCTGCTAAGGCCAATTCAGGTGGTAGCACGACCGCTTTGGCCACCGATGCTGCGGTCAACGCTGTGCGTGACTCGCTGTTGACAAAACCACAGGTATTAGCCGGAAACAAAACGTTTTCTAATAATGTTATAGTCACCAGAACGACCACACATAATGGTGCAACCACCCTTGCGGGAACAAATACCCTTTCGGGAGCAACGACTGTGAGTGGTGCAGCCGCTTTTACCTCCGCCACAGCGACTTCGTTTAGCACCTCACCGACGGTGCCTGCGAAAACTACAGCGATAACTGTTCCTACCGGCACGCAAGCCGTAGCGACAGAAGCACAGGTGTTTAATACGGTAAAAGCACTTGCAACCAACGGGTTCCGTGATTCTATTTACAATCAACCCATGTCACTTTCAGGCCACAAGACATTCTCAAGTGGTATATCAACCGCCGGAACAAACAATATTAACGGCACTACTACTATCAGCGGCCCTACCACCATGAATGGACAGACCACATTCACAACTGAACCGCAGGTACCTGTAAAGCTTAATGCAATATACAGTGATGAAATTGTCTGTGACGTACGACGGTGTAAAAACTTTCGTACAAATGCCGAAGTTCCCTGCTCAAAGCCGGTATTATGTGCTCGCCGCTCCGACGATGGGCACCGGTGGCATTCCCACATTCCGTGCGCTGACTCCAGAGGATATACCAACCCTGAATCAGAGCACGACTGGTACTGCTGGTTATGCTTTTGCGTTGGCACCCGATGCTGACAAAACTAAATTGGACGGTATTGAAACGGGCGCAACGAAAAATTCTCCTCCATTGACTCCACCGAAAATCGCTAACGGTACAGGGACAGTGGGTACCGTGAATGATGGTTATGCGTATGCCAATCACGTACATCCGACGGAGGTACAAAACGAACTAAACACTGCCAGCACGACGATGGCTCCATCAGTAGATATAGTGAATGATTCCCTCGCAGTTAAGCTGAACCGGACGAGTCAATTTGGTTTGACGGGCGATGTACTTGTTTCCTCCGCCAATATTGGTAATGAATCGTTTGCCGCTACGCTGAAAAATTCGGGCGTGACATCAGGCGCGTATGGTGAAACAGCCGCACAATCGCCCCCCTGGGGAGGTACGTTCTCAGTGCCGAGTTTCACGGTTGATGCGAACGGTCGCGTGACGTTGGCCGGTAGCCATACTGTAAAAATCCAAGATTCAATTCCGGTTACGAGATTTTCGGGCATCATCGCGGACAGAAGTTTGGCGAATGTGGGGACAAGCAACGGTTACGGCCCGAATTATGATCTAACATTACTGTATGGCGGCACGTTCAGTGTGCCGTATATCTACACTGACGTAAAAGGTCGGGTGGCCGCAGCTTCTACTAAGACGATGACCCTGCCGACGCATGTTGATTCGATCTCCGTGAACAGTGCTGCAACTGCGACGCATGGCGGGATCATAACCACGGCTCCCGCACCTATCGCTGGATCGGGCAACGTTTCCATCTCCGCTTATGTGCCACTCGCGACCGATACCACTGCAGGGGCCATGTCCGCGATTGATAAAAAGAGGCTGGAGCAAATGACGGGCCTTCGGGTGGGGTGGCGTAAATCGGCATTGAGCCCAAAAAAGCACCCACCACATATTGCATGTGGTTAATCATATCTTCTTGATAATCAATAATATAAAAATGATAAATAGAGGCTAAAAACACAATACAAAGAAAACGGTACTTGATTTACGCCACCCCAGCCTTCGGGGCGTGAATACCGACGACTGCATCGCGAATATTAGGAGTCGCCGCTTGCGACCATTTCCATCAATGTCTACAGCGGCATAGGCGTTACCGGCTTCAAGTAATAATTCGACGATCGTGAAAATTTGATAATGGCATAAAAACCTTTTTGCTGAGCACCCGCCGCTGTAAGGGATTTTTTGTGCTAATATTATCATCAATCATAGAAAAATTGCAAAAAGATATCTAATTACCTTATAACGAAACCGACCTTCCTGCGACAACCGTTTACAGCGAATAAACCGGTTTATGGCAGGTAGAAAAGGCATTCCGCATAACCATGTCGTATGTGTATCCTTTGCATAAATCAATACTTACGAATCAATCATTACAAAATACAACTGTCAACATCTGATTTTTCAGATCCTTGCCGAAGCGCATGCTCTTGCACTTTCGATTCATAGATCATTTGCCTCAAGACGGATTCGCCGATATCCAAAAACGTGGCAATCGAAACCAACCGCTTCAACTTCATATCAGGACAGCTTAATATGCGGTTCATTCCATTCTCATGTACGCCAAGGTGTGCTGCCAATTGACGTTTCGTTAAACCTTTTTCCATCAGTAATCGATTGAAATTGTTTAATTGAATTTTAGAAATTTCATTCATTTTATTTGATTTATTAATTAATAAAAGATTGATTTCCGCTGTCGTATGTAATAATCTGCCATGATACAAATAACCACCAATCAAAAATCGGATGATTATTTGTCGTCAAACCGCAAAGAATTTGCTCAAAGATAATCATTTTTATTTAATTAGCAACTATTTTTTGCGATTTTTTTCGAAATCTCTGACTTTTTATTCATGCGCTTGCAAATCTCAGAATTTTCATGTAATTTTGTACCAAATTTCAAAAAAAATGTTGACGGTAGAAAAAATCGGCGGGACGAGTATGTCGCAGTTCGCGGAGTGTTTGAACAATATTGTCAAACGCAACCGCACGGCAGAGAATATGTATAATCGTATTTTCGTGGTTTCGGCATACAATAATGTGACGAATTGGCTGTTGGAGCACAAAAAAACAGGCGAACAGGGCGTATATGCCAAGTTTGCAAACAATGAAGATTATGAAACGGCTTTGGACGACCTGTATGAAAAGCTGTTGGCCATCAATCAAGGCTTTGAGTCCATTGGGTTGAACTTGGCAGAGGCGAACAGTTTCATCAAATACCGCATCAAACAGGCGAAGCTTTATTTGTCGTCGATGAATCAAGTGCTGACTTCCGGCTATGTCGAAAAAAGCAGTATCTATTTGGCTGCCAGAGAGATACTCGCATCCATTGGCGAAGCGCATTCGGCTTGGAACTCGGTCAATATCCTCAATAATAACGGCATCAACGCCACGTTTATTGACCTCTGCGGATTCAACGATTCGGAAGAATTGACGATTGACGAACGGATTCACAAGGCGTTTGAAGGCATCGACTTTTCTAAAACGCTCTGTGTTGCAACGGGTTACACCAAAGGCACGGAAGGCATCATGCGTGCTTTCGACCGTGGCTATTCGGAAGTGACGTTCAGCAAAATCGCCGTTGAAGTGAAAGCCGACGAAGCCATTATTCACAAAGAATTTCACTTGTCGAGCGCCGACCCCAAATTGGTGGGCAAAGAAAAATCTATTCCCGTTGGCAACACCAATTATATTATAGCCGACCAATTGGCAGACGTGGGCATGGAGGCCATCCACCCCAAAGCAGCGAAGCCATTGGAATTGGCAGGCGTGAAAATTCGCATTAAAAACACGTTTGAACCGGATCATGCAGGCACATTGATTTCAAATGATTATATTTCACCAACCCCGAAAGTAGAAATTGTGTCAGGCACCGACCGCGTGATTGCGTTTGAAGTGCACGACCCGTTGATGGTGGGCGAAGTGGGCTACGACCTGAAAATCATGGAATTGATGCAAAAACACGAGATAAGCTATATTCTGAAATCCACCAACGCCAACAGTATCACAATGGTGGTGTGGGACAACGCCGCCGCCCACAAGATGTTGAGCGAAATGGAAAAAGCCGTTTACAGCCTCACTATCAAGCCGGTAGCCATCGTGTGTGCCATGGGCACCAACATCGCTTACCCCGGCTTTTTGGCACGCGGGGCAAAGGCTTTGTTCGACAATAACATCAATATCGAATGTTTCGGACAATCGTTGAAGCAGGTGAATATGCAGTTTGTGATTGCGCGCGATCGCTATGTGGATGCTGTCAGAGCGCTCAATGATGCTTTGTGTGCGAATAAATAAGCCTATTTTTTCTTGTTCTTAGCCTGCTGCTCTTTCAACTTCTGCGCCGCTTTCCGATCTTTTTCTTTCTGTTTGCGTGCCTCTTCGCGTGCTTTCTCTTTTTCTCGTTGCAAAGCTTTAGCATCTGCCTTTTTTTGGCGATCTAATTCGCGTTGCGCTTTCTCGGCAGCGGCTTTATCTTTTGCGGCTTGTTTGGCGCGTTCCTTTTCGGCCTGCACGCGTTCCTTCTCAATTCGTTTCTGCTCTTGAGCATATTCGTCCACTACATTCGCCTTTTTCTTGCGCTTAAACAGGTTTTTAATCCCTTCCACAGGATTTGACATTACCTCGTTCACGGTGGTGTTGGCATCGTTTATCACATCATTGGCCTTATTAAACAGGTCGTTTGCTTGATTTAGAGCGGGGTCTGTGAGGTCTAATTGTGGCTCTGCAATACTGTCTTGTGCTATTGGCATTGCGTTCTCTTCAACACTATCCACCACGGAGTGTTGCTCTATGCTCGTGCTATCAACGATACCATTACTATCAAGATTTTCATCCTTATTTTCGTCTGTTATCGCCTCATTGACAAGGGTTTCCGTGACTTTTTCTGCGGTCAGATGCCAGCGTCTTATCAAATCTTGATTTTCTTTGCCGAAATGCGTTTCAAAAAAAGTGAGGTAATCGTTCAGCGTTTTGCCTTGCAATAAAATGCTGTGATTTTCTATTGAAATGGGAACAATCACGGCGGATTTTTCCAAACCTGCCGCGTAGCCCTCTGCGCCGTAAATCATTTGCACGTATTGCAATACTTCGCCCTGATTGGCAAAGTTATTGATTTCCAACGTGTTGAATTCCCCCTTGGAGGTTTGCTCCAAATCAAAATCGTTGACGATGAAATTCCCAAAATTGAAATTGGCAACGGCATACAGCAATAGATTGTCATCCAAACTGCCTTTAGGATACACAATCATCAACTCGTGAGCCACGTCAATGCTATTCGAGAATTGCAACGAATCCAAAGCCGCAATGCTCACATCGCTGACATTGCCCCAGCGATTGGCAAACAAGTCGCCACGTATCAATTGATTATCGCCCGAAGTGGCCAAAGTCAGTCCGCGCTGGAAGCCTTTCATCATCTCGGCCGCCAAAACAGACACGTCGGCTTTCGGATATTTGGTGATTAGTGCTTTCAACTGTGTTTTAAATTCATCGGAATTATGCATCTGCACATAACTTAAAGCGTTGAGAAACATGAATTTAGGGAGCAATTCCGATTGCGCATAGTTGGACGTTACCCTTTGATAATTGCGGCGAACTGTTTCCACATCGCCCCGCAAATAAGCGGAATATGTGTCTTCATATAATGAATCCTGCACCACGTGCATGGTTCTCAAATTAAGTTCATAATTGGGGTTTGCCATCGCCAATGCCAATTCACTTGCCGGAAATTCGGCACGTATTTTTTGCTTATACAACGCGATTCCGTCGGCATTGTCTTCCCGCAAATAAATCAAATAGGTGTGATAATAGGCATCCAATTGATTTTCATTGTCCGGGAAGCGGGTTTCCAATGCCTTAAACGTTTCCAATGCCAAAGGAAAATCTACCAATTTGTCTTTATAAATCACAGCCATGTTATAAAGCCCGTCCTCGATAATCAAATTCGATGCGGCGATTTCTTCTTCCGTCACAGGAAGTTGTTGCAAATAGAATTGCGGCTCGTGAGGGTCGGTCGACAAGCTGTCGGATTTTGCAGACAACTTGGTGCTGTCGGCCGGTTGCACACCTGCTGAATCCGTCGCGTTAGCTAAATCGGCGTCCTCTTTTGCATTTTCGATTGCATTTTCGGTATTGAAAGCGTCTTGCATCGGATTTGCTTTGTTGCGTCGTCGCCAATCGTCTTCCAATTTGCGGCGTCCCCATTTCTGCTGAAAAACATTTTTGCCCATCGTCACCGCTTGCGAGTTGTAGAAATAAAACAGATTTTCTTCGCCGGGAGCAGTTGGTTTCATCACTTGGGCAACGGTCGATTGTTTGAGTTGTGTCGATTGACTGCGCACCTCGTCCAGAGTGTTGTCGCGTTTTTCTCGCAACTCTTTTTCTTCCTCTTCTTTTTCTTTTTTCTTCAAATCGGCGATGATTTTATTGATAACTTTCAGGCGGTTGTCAGGATTCATGCGCGAGAGGCGTTGCAAACTGTCCTGCAAGTCCACCGCCTCTGAAAACACCACCAATTCGTCCAAAATTTCTGAACGTTTCGACACGCGCGCGTAAGCATCGTTCTCTTTTTTCAGTTGCCCCATGACATCGGCATAATTTGGCTGAGCTTTCACGTATTTGCGTTGTTGGAAATAAATGTCGCCTAACTGCAACTGATTCAAGGCTTTATCATAGCCGTTTTGGGTGCTTTTTTCGACACCCCTCTCATAGCTTGCAATGGCACGCGCGGTGTCGGGCAAAGTCATGTAAACATTCCCCAAAGCATAATAAATTTGGTCTAAATAGTCTTTATTTTTATTGCTTTTCGCCATTTTGCGCAACTGTTTGGTTATTTTGGTTGTGTCGCCGCTGTTCATCACTTCCGTTTGCCGAATTTTGGAACTGAACTGCAAGCTATAAGGCACTTTTGATGCCGAAATGGCACTAAAAGCTCTGTAAGCCGATGTTTTGTCGCCCAATTTGGTGTATAACTGTCCTAAAAGGTAGCGTTCACGGTTTTTCTGCAAACCGTTTTTCTCCGCTTGAATCGCTGTAGTCAAATACGGAATAGCTTCATTGTATTTTTTTTGCGTAATCAACAAATCGGCATACGCCGTCGCATACCAATCCGCTAATTGCTTGTTAGGAAATCCCTCTAATTTGAGTTTCGCAAAAATATCTTCTGCCTCATAAAACCATTCCAATTCGGTGTAACTCCTTGCTTTCCAAATCAATGCGTTGATCGCAATTTCCGGCTGTGTGTGATAAATCCGCGCAATATGAGAAAACGACCCCGCTGCGTCTAAAAAATCGCCGTTGTGAAATTGCGATTTCCCCACCAGCATCCAAGCATTGTGCAAAAACGGATTGTATTCCGTACGCGCCATCCACTCCTGATAATTGGGGTCGTTGCGTTTGCCTGTTTCACGTTTGGGTTTTGCAGAAATCGAATGTTGTTTGATGGCTTTCGCTCCTTTTTCGATGGCTTTGTCAAACGCCCCGCCCGTGTTGGTTTTGTCTTTGGGCAAAGCATCCACCGGAAACATAAAAATTTGCTCCGAATAGTTCTCTTGATAGCTCGTTTGTTGATTTTTTAACGCCTCGTCATACGCCAATTCGCCATTATAGTAGATGTTGTAATGGGCATTAAACGCATGATACCACCGAGTCCCCGCCGTATTTTTGGACGAAGAGCACCCCGATAGCGCCACAAACAGCACCACAAGCAGACAAATAATTTCCCGTTTCGACATTATATTTTTTTTAACGGGCGAACGTCCCCCGCCTCTACAAAATATAAAAACGGATAAATGTGTGTTTTATTGTGATTGTTTTGTGTTTTTTTGCAAAACACCATTTCGCTCCGGATCAATAACCCCACGGCTATCGGCAATCACGCGTCGCGACAGAAAATGCTCGTTGGGTGCCCATTTTTGGACTTCCACTTTCACAAAGTAGGAAACACCGGATTTTCCGCTTTTCGCTTTCTCATCTAAATGAGTCTTCAAATGGCGGTTAATTCTCGTTTTGGCAAACATTTTGCCACAAAAAAGGCATGGGTGCACGACAAGTTTCCCTTTGAAAAAGGGAAATTTGCCCGGACAATCCGCTAGGATTGCATCGCTCGGTAGCATTTACCATTACTCATGCACCCAGGCAGGTAGGTATGCGGCCATTGGCGATTTGGGTTGCATACCTACCATGCGGGGATAGTATATTTGTGCGAGAAAGGCTTGTTGGCAGGTGGTGTTGACACTCAGGCTTCGTCCCGCAGGGACTGTGAAAATGGTTTTTCTCTTCTCATACAATTCTCTGTCGTAACAAAATGGGATTTTTGTCGTGCACCCGCCGTACACCGTTATTCTTCTAAAATCTTTTTACCATCTTTCTTCTGACTTTTATTGCGCATGGAGCAGAAAATCCGGTATGTTAATGGTCAAGCACGAGGCGCATAAAGTAGCACTGACTCCCAATGAATGTGTGACACACTTCATAGCGAATCAGTGCTTTTTTTCAATTATCATGCTTCGACCCTTTTCTCCTCCCGATAGGTTTTCTCGGGACCCCCCTATTCAATATGGACGCACAGCCTCACTAACATGACAGAATCTTATTTTTAGTTAACTAATGATGAGGCACCTATCATTCTATATGATGTTTTGACAGCATAAAATTTTTATAGCACAATACACGCACGCCCGCACCTAGATCGCTCATAGGGTTTACGGATTCAATGGTGTATTGTAGTTCGTCGCGTCGATAAATCGCGGCGACGGGTACGTCTATCGTGGTGCGAATTACTATCCCGGAGCCGTTTCCTCGCGCGATTATTGCACCTCCGGGGATTACCCCCGCGTCGCTGATGGTCGTGGCATAATTTTCGATAAACCAGTCTTCAATTTCCGCAGCACGGAGCGCGAGCGTCTTAGACCCCGCCCACATTGGCACATTGTATAGGTTGCCGGCGCAGTAATCCATCATAATACCCTCGTAAGTGAAATAGGCCTTGGACAGCGTTGCAAGGTCCCCAGCATCAAGGACCTCATAATTCTGAGTTTTCAGAGTGCCAGTCCAAAGTTCGTATAATATGGTTTTTTCGCGTGGTGTCATCGCTCTTGCAGTTGTTGAAGTGGCGGCGGGAATTGATGCGTTGATTGTGATGTTACCACCATTCGTGTACGTCGGAGCAGAGGAAGTCGTAATCCCGCCCACCGTAGCCGTCGCAGTTCCGCTCACGGAGATCGTCCCAGCCGTAGCCAGCGCGGTAGCAGTCGCAGCATTCCCTGTCGTGTTCTGATTCAACGTTAGGACATCGCTCGCCAGAATCGCGCGGTAAATCAGTGATCCGGCCGTACCATTAGGAGCAGCAAGAAAAGTCTTCGCCGTTTGAGATGCACTTAGCAAGTTGTATTGCGCCGACGACATCAAACCATTCGCAGTCCCTGAAGCCAGCG
This sequence comes from Bacteroidia bacterium, assembly GCA_025996695.1. GTDB lineage: Bacteria > Bacteroidota > Bacteroidia > Bacteroidales > Azobacteroidaceae > Azobacteroides. The sequence continues at coordinate 19,095 of BNTP01000016.1, forward strand.
CACTCGGAATAGTCACATTATGTGCAGCCGCAACCGTCAAGCGACCCTTCACATCCACAGTGAAGCTCGGCACAGAGAATGTACCTTCCCAGCCGGGTGATTGAGCGGTGGTTTGACCATACGCTTGTGGTGTCGTTGTTAGTACACTTGCCAGCGGCGTGGCAATCGTCCCTGTGTTCAAACCGGTAGACGACGCCGTCACATCACCCGTGAGAGCAAGCGCCTGATTCCATTCCATCTTACCGGTCAGCGCGGCAGCGACTGCTGACGCCGATGGAGCTAGTGTCGTGCTTGCTATCATATTGTCCTGACTTCGTCATTGCGACACCCAAAATTGATTTAACCCCATGAGAATCGGATATTTGAAGCGCGAAGTTTTTTTTTAGAGCCATTCGATTCTCGCGGGGGTAATATTTTTCCGTAGGAGGAGAT
>BNTP01000017.1 GCA_025996695.1 Bacteroidia bacterium
TTACGACAACCGTTTTTGTAAACTGATACACCGGCGTGAAGTTCGCCGTCAAAGACAAAGCCGCTGCTGGCATGGTCGTGGAGTAAGTTTCACTTGTGGAAACTTCCGCTCCTGTGCCATCCGTCCAGCTCTTAAAGATGTATCCTGCGTCGGCATTGGCTTTGACTGTAATGCTGGCACCTGCCACCAAACTATCGTTAGAAGTGCTTGTAGCATCAATTGAGCCGCCCGCACCTGCGTATCTGGTAAACTCATAAAGCAACTCGAAATTAGCCGTCAAAGTAAGATTCGCTGCAGGCATTGTTGTGCCATAAGTTGCACTTGTCGATACGCCCGTGCCACTTCCGTTTGTCCAATTCTTAAAGGCGTATCCGGCGGCTCGATTTGCTTTGACGGTAATTGGTGTCCCCGGAGCTAAATTGCCGTCAGACGTACTTGTAGCATCAATCGTTCCGCCTGTTCCGTGAGTGGTGCTGAACGCATAGAGACGGGTGAAATTAGCCGTCAAAGAAAGAGCTGCCGCAGGCATAGACCCGCTATAAGTAGTATTAGTTTCAACTTCCGTGCCACTGCCGTTTGTCCAATTGTTAAAAATGTAATTGGAACTATTGGGAATTGCCGTAACAGCAATGGGATCACCGGTATTTATTTTACCGTTAGCTGTTCCCGAAATCGTTCCTCCCGCTACAGGATTTGCTGTTGTCGTGAAAGGAAAAACATCAACATCAACCACACACGTAGCCGTTTTGCTGCCGTATTCTGCAGGTGTGGTGGCCGTAATGGTGGCTGTGCCTTGCCCGATTGCCGTTACGAGTCCGGTTGCATCTACCGTTGCCACGCTGTTGTCGTCGCTTGACCACGTTACGGTGTTGCTATCGAACGTAGGGAGCAACAGAGTAGTAGATAGTTGCTCTGTAGCGCCACTGACAAGCGAAACGGCCGTTTTATTTAATTTGATGTTTTTGGAGTGATTTTTAATGAATTTAGTCAATTCTTCATTATAGTCCATGACATCCACATTCGTTTTCGAGAACCGATGACTATGATTGGTATTTTGTTCTTTGTAGAGTATCACTTCATTTCCGCCATGCAGCTCGGAGTGAGGATTAGTCGCGGCATTGGGGTCACTCCAAGTGTATTTTGTAGCCGTGTGAGTGGTGTGGCTACCGGTGGCGGTATAATAACTTATAACAGAATCAACACTTACCGCATTAGTCGCGTTTTTACCTTTCCAAAAATCCATCACATCAGCGACCGGCTTATTCATTGTGGTGGCTCCATTAACCGTACCACCTGTATAGGAAACGGTTTCATCTGCTTCACTGTTAAAGGCGAGAAGAGGAACTTTTACAGATGCCGCCGCATTTTGAATACCAACACCTTGAGAACTGTGTCTTGTCATTATTCCGGACAACTCATTTCCGTGATACATAGCGTATTGGTGTGACATAAACCCTCCCAAGGAAAATCCTGTAACAAATTTATTATCGCTGTCAATAGTGTACTCGGTCAGTGTTAGGTCCATAATCGCTTTGATAAAAGCAACATCATCCACCCTTGCCTGCAATTTTTTCTGTCCCAAAACAGGGAGTGTAGGCCACAAACCACAATTCCAAACCGAACTTAAATCCAAAGTTATTCCTAACATTGCTAACATGCCTGCTAAACTTGTTAGAGATGTGTCTTGTTCCGCCAAAGCTTGCGGAACGATAAAAATCATGTTCAGAGCATCTGCGATAGCCGATACTCCGGATGTATTCCAAGAAGGTGTGTTTTGCTCAGTGAAACCATGCAAATAAACACCAAGACCGTTAGCGGGATTTGTGGTTGCATTATACGAACTGGGGATATATAGAAAATAACTTCTGGTATAGTTATATGTGCCACTACTTGTGACATCTGTCGTACTGATAGATTTAGTAACGGTAGTCCCTCCGAATGCAGATTGAACAATCGTTATCACACATATAACGGTTAGTAGAATTTTTTTTATTGCTTTCATATTCCTCTCTATTTAGACGTAATAAAGTACAAAGGGCAGGGCAACGGCATCAAATTAAGGGGGGAATGGTTTTCAAGCACAGGCTTTGAAATCCCCCAAAAATCCAAATTTTTCACCCCAATTTTTCCCCAAAAACGAGGATTCCTGTTAAGAATCGTCGTTTTTTATTTTTTCGAAATGAAGCTGTTTTCATTCCAAGAACAAAAGTACAGCCTATACTCAAACCAAACAAGTATTTAACAAAGCTTAACAGAAAAATCTCTTAATTTATGTGAAAAAAAATTGGGTTTTTTCACCCGAAAAATGGGTGATTTTTGGGTGCAAAAGTGGGTGTCGAAGCGGTTTTTTGCCGCGTAACTCGTTGATACACAATGTAGACCCGACTCTTAACAGGAATCCTCGTTTTTGGGGAAAATCGAAAAAGATGCTAAGTAATTGAAAATGAGGAGTTTACAATATTTTTTTAACAAATGGACAATACCAAATAACACAATATAACAAATAATAACAAAGAGGTGTCCCACACCAGAGCAGCCGTATCAAAAGTTAACATGATTATCCGCAATCATACCACTTGACTTTCGCCCTTTGTCCCTGTATATGTTTTATAATTTTTCACTTTCAGGCTTTTTATCGAATTGCTTTTCGGGAAATTCGGTGGAATTGCGATACATCACGTAGGCATCCATTTGGTTGCTTGTCTTGAAGCCGTGCGTGATGGTCAAATTGCCGTTTTGTGTGATTTTAGTCAATGAGTCGGAATAGATGGCGTTGTTTGCACGCGGGGGAGCGAAACGATTCCAATACAGTTCGGAAGTTTCGATGTGGTCGCCCTTGATCGTTTTAATATCCACATGTCCAATCAGGCGAACCAGTCCGGTACTGTTGTAATAATAGGCCGTGTCGGCTTTGACCTCGCTGACAGTCACGAAATTTTCGTCAAATTTCTCTACATAAACGCCTTTGGGGAAATACATGTAATCGGCGTAGGTATCCCACACTTCGGTCGTGAGACGATAGCGCGTGATGCCGGAATCGGAAAGCAACGTCACAGCATCTTCGGTATGTGAGAGCGGCAAAACAACCGGATTCACATCCGCCGTCGCCAGTTTGCTTTTCGGTCGGCATGCCCCCAACAGCAAACAGCAACTAAGCAGCAGGATTACAGCATTTTGCGTTTTCTGAACCACAATTCGTTGAATGTATAACTTACCGTAAATTTCAAGTAATATTCGTGAACAAAAACGGGTGCTTTGGAACGAAGTGCTTCGGCAGCCACCGCAAAATTGATGTACGAACGGTGGTCAATCATCGGAATACCAATCCCCAGTGTGACGCCGTATTCGTCATAACCGCCTGCTTGACCGGCCGGATTGAACGCTTCAAAATAGGAAGTGCTATAGTATGCCCCTGCACGGTAGCGCAATTTGTGGGTATATTCACCCCCGATATTGATTTTTAGACGATTGGTGAGCGTGTCTGTCTTGCTAAAATAGTTAGCGTCTGCCCAACGTTGATAAGTTGCATCCATTCCAACGGTATATTTGTTGTACTTACGATAACTTGCTCCAATGCCGAACGTTTCGGGCAGTTGGAAATTATAGTTCAAGTCACCGGTATAGATGGGATCCCCTGTGATATAGCCGTTGCCATCGTATTGGATTTCTGATTTGCTGAATTGCGCGTTTAGTTTGAGTTTAGGTGTGTAAACGGCACCAATGACAAATTCGGTATTGTCGCTCAAGGGTTGGCGATATTGTAATCCGAAGTCCAAATTTAGTCCGCGAGCGTGCAAAGAGTCGCTCCAAGTAGTGCGGTCAATGCTTGAACTGCTGAAAGAGGATGTTTGCGGGTGTGTGATATCCCCAAACACATAGCCGACTTTCACTCCTGCGGACAAGCGACCAAACTCGTAGGCAATATTTCCATAAACTTTGTTTAACCCTCCTGCACCTTCATATTGCGTGTATGAATAGTTGCCGGGCACAGCCTCTTTGTCGGTTTCCCCATATTTGTAGCCCACGTAAGAAATCGGCTCAATACCGGCACCTACACCTAATTTCTTGGCAACCGGAAATTGAACGGCAATGTATTCCAAACCGGCGTTGTATCTCGTATTTTTGGTGCCGTTATCATTAAAAAACCCCATCTGTCCTTTCACACCCAAGTCAAGCATGAAAGTCATGGAATCGACGGTGGAAAAAGACGCCGGATTCAGCGGATTGATGTCTTTAGGATTGCGCAAACCATAGCCGATGCCACCCATCCCGCGTTGAGAGGCGAAACTTTGGTCGGCCAACTGTCCGTAGCCGTAGCGCGTGTAGGGCGAGTTGGTGTTGTCGCTTTGCGCGTTTATTGAGGCACAATTACCAATTAACAGCAACATGGCTATTATAGTCCGCAGGCAGCGGCCTGCGGTTAATAAAGTATTGCCCCTGCGGGGCATTTGGGACTTATTCATCTGTTTATAATTTGTATGTGTTTGATATATTGTATTTTTTAATTCTGTCATCCATAAATTAATGTTTTAGTGTTTTCTATATTTTCCTTTAGATAAGAGTTGCTAATTGGCTGATCTTCCAACAAATCCACCTTACGTCCTAAAGTATTTTCTAACGAATATTTGAAATCGAAATAATTGATAAAAGGGTCTTTGACTATTTTTTTATCAAAATCAACAATTAAATCAACATCACTCTGCTCATTGAATTTATCTGTGAGCACAGAGCCAAACGCAAATAACTTTCTGACTCCGTACCGATGGCACAAGTTCGTTATTTGAGGTATATAGCTGTTCAAATAATTCATTTTTGATAGTTTAATATTGTGTTAAGTCCTTTCGGGACTAAGTTTTCGTCTGCAAAGGTGCGGCTTTTTAATTTATTTTCAAAGTAAAAAGCGTATCCGCCTGTTAAAAAACTAAAAACCTCTGCTTTTTTTTGCTGTTCGTTGATGTAAGCGTCCAATTCGCGAACAATTCCGCCGATGACTCCCGAACGAATAGCCGTCTCTGTATCGCAGCCAAACGCAGGCAATGCGCCGTCGGCGTCCACCAACGGCAGACGGTCGGTGTAAGCGTTCAAAGCCTTGAACCGCAAATCAGGGCCGGGCGAGATGTTTCCCCCTTGGTAAACGCCTGTGGAAGTTACAAAATCAATCGTAATAGCCGTTCCGATGTCAATCACCAACAAATTAGCGTGCGGTTTCTCACTCCAAGCTCCTACTGCCGCCGCCACGCGATCCATGCCCAACGTATGCGGCGTTTGATAGCCAATGTCCAAAGGGAGAGGAAGTTGCGGCGTTAATTCATAAAAATAGTTTAACCTTTTAGACAACAATTCCGTCAACCACGGTTCATCTTTTTTGACCGAGCACAAAATGCCATTCTGCGGATGAAATTCATTCAAAATTTCACACAAGTTGTCTGATGTCAGTTCATTATGCTGGAAATGCTTTATCATCAAATTTCCCTCAAACAAAGCAATCTTAATAAAGGAATTACCAATGTCAACAGTAACATTCATAATTCATAATTCATAATTCATAATTCATAATTCATTACTTTTTGCGCTGCAAAGGTAGTGAAAAATAATCCGCAATCCAAACGTTGAGGCTATCCAACAGGATGGGGGCATTTTTGCGCACAGCCCATGCCTGCAATTGGGTGAAACTGATGTCCGTTTTGATGTCTATGTTGGGAAATTGTTTCAGATTTTTGATTGCCAATTCACGATTCACCACGACATAATCAATTTTGCCGGTGCTCACCATTTCAATCAGTTGCTCTGCCGTGTAATTGGAAATCTGTCCAATGTGAATGTGTTCCGCAATTTCTTCCGAAAGATTTTTCAACCGAAGGATGGCGGGCGAATTTTCCGGCACAAAGACGGTACGATTTGCCAACTGTATCTGATTGCCTACGAATAGACTGTCGTCTTCTTTGCCTGTTTTTTTGCGTTGCACGAGCACCTGTTTGTCACGCGTGATAGGTTCGGTAAATGCCAGCCGTTCGTTATTTTTTTTAGTAATCGGAATGCTGAGCGCGATGACATCATACGTCTTGTTTTCAAGCTTTCCCATGCACGTTTCCAAACTATTTTCCAGAGAAATAGCGACAGGAAGTCCTGAACGGCGTTCGATGAATTTGCACAAATCATATTGCACGCCTGCAATCGTATCGCCCGACACATAGTAATCAACCGAATTGTATTCCGTCACCATGCGCAAGGTGTCAGCAGCAATTTGTTCATAATCGCGCACCTCAGGTGTTCTGTAATGCATTCTAATCCGGATAAAAGCAATCCCGAGCAGGACAATCACCGACAAAAACAGCCCTTTACTTTTGTTTTTCATACATTATTTTTAGGTGTTGTTGTCTGAAATTCTTTCAAATAAAATGGTTCAAAATAGGCGGTATCGACAAAATTTTTATTCGCAAAAGCCTGTTCTGCCGACGAAATCATCCCCGCGGCAGAGGGGTATTGGTCGGGGATGAAAATGGCGTTGGGCGAAGTGAGAACGTCTTTGCATTTGTCCGAACCATTGCCCAGAAAAAGCACCGGATTGGTGTCTAAATACTCCCGATAGCTGTTTTCGTTGATAATATCGGCTTGCACCGAGCGAATTTCATCCAAGTTTTCATCGTAAATGGCAGCATACACTTCCATCCGCCGCGCATCAATCATTGGGCACAAAAGCGGTGCGGGGCATGGGACAGGCTCCGATACGAGATAAGGTTCAAAATTTAATGGCTGAAAAGCGAACGGCGAGAGAGGCAAAATCTGTGTTGCCAATATTTTCAATGTAGGAATAGCAATCAAAGGAATATCCAAGCCATAGCACAGCCCCTTCGCTTCTGACATGCCAATCCGCAAACCGGTGTAAGAACCGGGGCCGGAACTGACAGCTACGGCATTGATTTTCAGATTGTTAGCGCGCGCATAATTGACCGCTTCGGCCACAAACACGCCCAATTGCGCAGCATGTGAAACTCCTGTCAGGTCTTCACGCGTCCAAACCACCTTGCCATCAACGGCCAATGCCACCGAACAGACCGTTGTTGAAGTTTCAATTGCTACTAAAATTGCCATTTTTACAAATTTACTGAAATTTTTTGTGCAAAGTTAATGATAATTCAGAAAAAAACCGTACTTTTGCAAAAATAATTTGCAGATGATTTTGTCAATGACCGGTTTTGGGAAAGCCGTTAAAGAACTTCCCGACAAGAAAATAAGTGTTGAAATTAAATCCCTGAACAGTAAGCAGTTGGATGTAAATGCTCGTATATCAGCTACTTACAAAGACAAGGAAATGGAAATTCGCACACTTTTGGCACAAAAAATTGAACGCGGAAAAGTGGACGTTTCGGTGGGCGTAGATCACGGAAACGAAGCGGTTTCTTCCAAATTGAATGTGGATGCTATTGAAAAACATTACAAAGACATCCTGCAAGTTGCGAAACATTTAGAGGTAGAACCGCCAAAAGATGTGCTGTCGGTGGTGCTCAAATTGCCGGAAGTCATTCAAACCGAGTCCGCCACTTTGGACGAGCAAGAATGGGAGGGAGCCAAAAGTGCCATTGAAGAGGCTTTGAAAGCCTTTCAAGACTTTCGCAAACAGGAAGGCAAGATGCTCGAAGGTATTTTTAAGGAAAAAATTGAGGCGATTGCAAACTTTCTGAAAGAGGTGGACAAATACGACGTTGATAGAATCGAAAAAATCAAGGCGAAAATGGTGGACGGCATGAAGAAATTGGACGTGCCATACGATAAAAATCGGTTTGAACAGGAGATGATTTTTTATATTGAACGCTTGGACATTAACGAGGAAAAAGCTCGTTTGAACAATCATCTCAACTATTTTTTGGAAACGATGCGCAATGAGAGTAGTCAAGGACGCAAATTGGGTTTCATCACCCAAGAAATAGGACGCGAAATCAACACATTAGGCTCCAAATCCAACCATGCGGAGATGCAGCAAATTGTGGTGCGTATGAAAGACGAGCTGGAACAGATTAAAGAACAGATACTTAACGTTTTGTAATGAAAGGAAAACTCATCATTCTTTCGGCACCTTCGGGGTCGGGGAAAACGACGATTATTAATTATATTTTGGCGCAGAAATTGCCGGTGCAGTTCTCTGTGTCAGCCACCAGTCGTCTCCCAAGAGGAGCTGAGAAAGATGGTGTGGAATACTATTTTCTCTCGCCGGACGCATTTCGCGCACGCATTGCGCAAGGCGATTTTTTGGAATATGAGGAGGTATATCCCAACCGTTTTTATGGAACGCTCAATTCGGAAGTTCAAAAAAAGTTGGACGAGGGCAAAAATGTCATTTTTGATGTGGATGTCGCCGGTGGTCTGAACATCAAAAAGCGTTACGGCGATGCCGCCTTGCTGATTTTTATTCAGCCTCCTTCGATTGCAGAATTGGAACGGCGACTGGTATCGCGAGGCACCGACTCGGAGGAAGTGATACGCGACAGAGTGGCGAAAGCAGCTTTTGAACTTGAATTAGCCTCGCAGTATGACAAAATTATTGTCAACGACGATTTGGAGAAAGCGAAAAAAGAAACATTAAATACGATAAATAAATTTATAACACAAAAATTATGAAAATTGGAATTTTTCCGGGTTCATTCAATCCGGTGCACAACGGTCACTTAACGATCGCAAATTACCTTGCCGAGTACGAAGGTTACGATGAAATTTGGTTTATGATTACACCTCAAAATCCGATAAAATCTAAAAAAGATTTATTGGATCAAAAAATCCGATTGAAATTGATTGAGGAGTCAATCAAGGGTTACGAAAAGTTCAAAATCAACACAATGGAGTGGGATATGCCCCAGCCGAGCTACACGGTCAACACGCTTCAAAAGTTGCGCGTGACCCATCCTACAGACCAGTTTGAGCTGATTATCGGCACCGACAACTGGGCGATGTTTCACCGTTGGAAAGACTATCAAGTGATTATCAAAAACTTCAAGATTGTAGTGTATCCACGTCGCGGTTCAGATAAAATTTACCTCAATTATCCAACAGTCCGCTTGGCAGAAAATGCCCCAAAAATAGGCATCTCGTCCACAGACATCCGAGAAGCCATCAAGGCCGGCAAAAACTTACGCTACTACATGCCGGGCAATACTTTTGAACAAGTGGTTGCTTTAGACTTTTTCCATCCGGATTCTGTGGAAGAGCCGACAGAAGAGAAGGCTGCGAAGGTGGCAGAAAGCTAAATTATCCTCTAACAAGGAGAGAGCTAATGCCCTCAAATAATTCAAAACTAAATAATGACAACCAATATGATTACTAAAATCAACACAGTAGACGCTCAAGAATTTGAGCAAGTACACGATCTGATAGCCTTGCACCGTTCGAGGGCATTGCAAGCAGTGAACAATGAAAGTCTGATGACTGCGTGGGAAGTTGGCGCATTCGTATCAGGGCGGCTCAAAAATGCCATTTGGGGCAGTAAGACGGTTATGCAGCTTTCAGAATATCTGCGAGCACAAGATCCGACTTTGCGCGGGTACAGTCGTCGAAACGTTTACAATATGGTTGCTCTATATGATGCCTATTCTTCATCGCAATTTCTGCAATATGTTGAAAAATTTCATCTTAATCAGGCAGACCAATTGCAAGAAGGGAAAATTGTGCAGGCACTGCCTGCACAATATGAAGTTGATCCAATTGTGCAGTTTCAAACTGCACAATTTCCCAACTTCTTGAATCTCACGACAGTAACTAATCATTTTGAAATACTTAATCGTTGTAATACTCTTGAAGAACGTATTTTTTACGTGCTTTATTCACACAAAGAACGATTAAATATTAATGAACTTCGCCGTTGCCTCAAAAACAATACTTTTGCTTCGTTGACGGGCGACAAACACAATTTTTCCAAAGGAATGAAAACTATTTATCCACAAGCCCTGCCAATGTTAAAAGACACCATTTTTGTGGATTTCCTCGGATTACCACAAAATCATTCAGAAAAGAAGTTGCAACGTGGTATTTTGGAAAACATGAAAGATTTTGTCCTCGAAATGGGCAAAGATTTTCTGTTTGTGGGGTGCGAATATCCGGTGCAAGTCGGCAATTCGACGTTCAAAATCGACTTGGTTTTTTATCATCGCGGGTTGCGATGCTTAGTCGCGATTGAACTGAAAACCGGCAAATTCAAGCCGGAATATATGGGGCAACTTGATTTTTATCTCGAAGCCCTCGACCGCGATGTCCGTCGCAGTGACGAAAATCCAAGTATTGGCATCTTGCTTTGTCAAGAAGCAGACCGCAGCATTGTGGAATATGCCATGAGTCGCAGCTTGAGTCCGACTTTGATTGCAGAATATAAGCGTCAATTGTTGTCTAAGGAAGTGCTACAGCAGTCTATGGAAGAATTTACGCAGTTTTTGAAAACAAATAAAAATGGTAATTAGACCGATTACAACTGCACAATTGCCCGAGATATTGGCGATTTTCAATGAAGCGATTGTCAATACAACGGCTTTGTATGACTACGAGCCGCGAACACTTGAAAAAGTGAATCAATGGTATGAGGCACATACGCAATCCGATTTTCCGATTATTGGTGCTTTCGATGAGGCAGATACACTGCTGGGGTTTGCTGCTTACGGAAGTTTTCGCCCGCACGATGCTTATCAATTTACCGTTGAACATTCGGTATATGTTCGCACCGACGCGCGTGGGCGCGGCATAGGGAAAACGCTACTGACTGCCTTAATTGCAGAAGCGCACAAACATCCGGTGCACTCGCTTCTTGGCGTAATTGATGCCGACAACACGGTCAGCATTCATCTTCACGAAAAACTGGGTTTTAAGTTTTGTGGTAAAATTCCACAGTCAGGTTTCAAATTTGGACGTTGGTTGGATGTGGTGTTTTATCAGTTGCAATTGCAATAACAATTTCAATTAACGTCGCGTAGTAACCGGCGGATAAAACGCATCCTCAATATGGTCAATCTCAAAATTGGGAGCTTTGCCGATGACGGCGATGATGTCGAAGCGAGCGGGCAAGTCGATGTTGAAAAATTTGATGTAGCAATCGGTTGCAGACACGATGTTTCGGATTTTGCTGTTGGTCACAGCATCTTCCGGCGCGTCCCATTCACTGCCCTTGCGGGTCTTTACTTCGATGATGACGAGTTCGTCTGCTGTTTGTGCGACGATGTCCAATTCGAGGTGTCCATATCGCCAGTTGGTGTGCAGAATACGGTAGCCATTGGCTTTGAGGTATTCTACGGCGGCAGTTTCGCCGGCTATGCCTAATTGATTGTGATCGGCCATTTTTTTAGTTGAAAATTGAAAGTTGAAAGTTGAAAATTAAGAACACAGAATGTTTGTGATGATTTTGCAAAGATACAAATAAATTTTGAAATGACAATGATAGATTTGAAAAAAAAGGATGAAGATTATATGCGATTGGCTTTGGAGGAAGCACAAATTGCTTTTGAGAAGCAGGAAGTGCCTATTGGTGCGGTGATTGTGTGCAAAGATCGCATTATTGCGCGGGCGCATAATTTGACAGAAACGTTGAACGACGTTACGGCGCATGCCGAGATGCAAGCCATTACGTCTGCGGCTTCTACTTTGGGTGGTAAGTATTTGATTGATTGCACGTTATATGTCACAATCGAACCTTGCCCCATGTGTGCCGCAGCTTTAGGTTGGGCGCAAATCTCTCGTGTCGTTTATGGTGCACCCGACGAAAAGCATGGCTACCTCAAAATAGCTCCATCCGCTTTACATCCCAAAACAACCGTCCAAGCGGGCTTGTTAGCAGATGAAGCCGCTACTCTGATGAAACAATTTTTTCAAGCAAAGCGATAAAATAATGAACAATTAACAATGAATAGTGAACAATAACGGGTAATTATTCATTGTTCATTATTCATTGATATGACAGATGTATTCTTGCAACTGAAGCCGTAGCGTTTCGTCATTGTTGACGAGATAAAGGAAATCTCTCGTTTGGTCAAACCTTAATTGTTTCCACACATAAAGCGTGAAGTAGAGCGCGTCGGCTGTTGAGATGGCTGCAAAGTGATTAGCAAGCAGGAAATTTTCGCGCGAAAAGCACAGAATGTCAAGACCGTCTTTGGTGGTATTCACAATCATGCGGTTGCCGTTTACCAGCTCGCCCTTGTCGAAGTATTCGTCGATAAGAATTGCCATGTAGTGCGTAATTTGGTAGTTGGGCGACTCCTTTTGAATGGCACTATACTCTTCTTCCGGCATCGTATGCAGTAATACAATCTCTTGATTTGCAACATATTGATGCAAAATAGGCGTGTTGGGAGAAGTCGCAACGTCGGCAAACAAAAATCGCATATAATCTGCCTCGTTTTTTTCATCAAACAAAATCGCCGGCACGCAAGTAAATTGCTTGCTGTGATTGATATATTCAGAAAGTGGTGTTGTCATCTTAAAAAAATCCTAATTTCTTCACAAAAGTAGGAAATAATTATGAATTATGAATTATGAATTATAAATTATTTCGTACATTTGCAAAAATTTTAATGAAATGACATTATTTTATAGAACAATATTACCCGTTAGTGCGCTTTTATTTGGAAGTGTGCCGCTTCTTGTTGCTGAAAATGTTGCAGATATAGCAGCTGCTGACACAGTTTTTTTGAACGAAGTAGTGGTGTCTGCTACTAAAACAGAAGTCAATCGCGGTGAAATTCCGTTGACTATTTCTGTCGTGAACAGAGAAAAGTTGGATGCCAGCACCGAAACGGGCGTTTTGTCCGTGCTTTCGGAACAAGTGCCGGGATTATTTGTGACCGAAAAAGGCGTGACAGGCTACGGCATATCCGATGGCTCGGCGGGTGCAGTGAGCATTCATGGCGTCGGTGGAGTGGGACGAGTGTTGATGCTTTTCGACGGTCAGCCGATGTGGGCAGGTATTTTTGGCCATAATATTGCTGATGCTTATGTAACTTCCGATGCTCAAAAATTGGAAGTGATTCGTGGTCCCGGCTCCCTGCTATATGGCTCCAATGCCATGGGGGGCGTGATTAACGTGATTACGCGCCAAGCGACTGCCGACGGTTTTCATGGCAAGGCTCGTGCGATGTATGGTTCTTTCAATACGTGGAAAATTGCGGCGAATGCGGGTTATAAAAAAGATCGCTTCAATGTTTTCGCCTCTCTCAATCGGGATCAAACCGATGGACAGCGTGCCAATTCGGATTTTTATATCAATAATGGTTTTCTTAAATTGGGGTATGAAATGGATGATCATTGGAACTTATCTGCCAATGCTATTTTGGCTGATTTCAAGACGAATGACCCCGGCACAATAAGCCTCCCGATATTTGATCATTGGGCAGAAGCGATTCGGATGACCTATTCGGCGGCTATTAATAACAGGTATGACAATTGGAGCGGCTCGTTGCAACTATTCTATAATCATGGTAGCCATAAAATCAATGATGGTTGGTATAACAATCCTCCGGTTCAAATGCCGCCCTTAGCGGATCAGCCGCGCGACTATTTCTTTCGCTCGGAAGATAGCCATGGCGGATTTGCGTTGTATGAATCGTATCATTGGGCAGAAAACAGTTCGGTGACGGTGGGCGTGGATGCAAAACGTTGGGGAGGACACGCTTGGAATGCCAATAATGATGGCACAACAAGCGAGATTATCGACAAAACGGTCGATGAATTGGCGGCTTATGCGGTGATTCAGCAGGCTTTTTGCGAAAAATGGACGGTAAATGCCGGACTGCGCTTGGAAAATAATGAAAATTATGGCAACGAATGGGTGCCACAAGCGGGCGTTACTTATCAATTAAATGACTTAGCATCGTTCAAAGCTTCGTTTTCAAAGGGATTTCGCAGTCCTAATTTGAAAGAATTGTACTTGCCGTTCCCCAAGAATAATCCCGATTTGAAGCCCGAACGGATGAATAATTTTGACTTTTCTTATTTGCAATCCATTGGCGACAAATTTCATTTCGAATTGACAGCCTATTATGCTAAGGGCGAAAATCTTATTGACTTGACATTTGGACAGTTTGGTCCGGATGCTCTGGTCAATGTCGGTAAATTCACCAATACAGGCATCGACTTTGCCGCCACTTACGTCGTGTCGCCGACATTGCGAGCCGTGCTGAACTACAGCTATTTGGATTCTGACGTGAAATTGACCACTGCACCCAAACACAAATTGTTTGCCAATTTGGATTACTCGTTCGGCAAATGGAAAATAGAGCCTAATGTGCAGTATATCAATGATTTATATTTGGGCGCGGGCGATAATTACGACAGTTATGCCTTGGTAAATTGCAAAATTGCATACCAGCCAACACCAGCCATTCGCTTGTTTCTCGACGGCAAAAATCTGACGGACGCGTCGTATCAAACCTATTACGGCTATCCGCTGCCGGGTGCTGTCATTTTGGGTGGAATAGATGTGAGGTTTTAAAAGTTATGAATTATGAATTATGAGTTATTACAGAAGTTTCTGCGGGATTTTTTGGCACTTTTCGTACTGGGAATTTTGCCTGCAAATGGCTTTTCGCAAGAGATCACATCTGACTTTGAGGACGATATATACACATTTATGTCGAACTCAGTATATGAAAAATATCCGGTCAGCACTGCTTTTATGCCATTAATTTTTGACGGAAAATTTGCTTTCCCATTGGACAAGCCCCTTCCTGCGGACACTTTTTCGCTGAGTGTTGCAAACAATAATACGCAATCATTTAGCGAGGAATTGTGGGATAGATTGCGGATCGGAGCCCGCAACGTAATGACGCCAGGCGACGACTTTACACTGACGCTCACTAAAGAAACGGCAATGATAACAGAATGGCGCAAAAGAGCGCAACATGCTGCCCTGTGGTGCAACAATCTGCCTGCCGCGCACTATGTAATGAGTGATTTGCCCGATGTGGAAGAAGATCGGCTGCTGTCGGCGCCTTCCTTGCGCGATATTTTTTCGGTGGACTACGAACGGACGAAACGCACTTTTGACAATAGTGCCAAGTTTGTGCCTCACAGGCTTTATTGGACAAAAAATGGCAGCAGTTTGTTGCAATTTTCTCAAAATTACATCTCTGAAAATTGGTATAATGGTGGGGTTGGCAATCTGAATATGCAGAGCGTTCAAACTTATACGGCAAACTACAAAAAAGGCAAAATACAGTTCAACAACTTTCTTGAGTGGAAGTTAAGTTTGTACACCAATCCGAATGACACGCTTCGGAACACGCGTTTGGGGGAGGATTTAGTTCGCTATTATGGCGATTTTGGTTTGAAAGCCAATAATCATTGGTTGTATTCCATGAACTTGGAAATCAAGACACGGCTGTTTCGTGCTTACAAAGAAAACTCCAACGAGCGCATTGGCTCTATTTTTTCGCCACTAAACATCAATATGGGGGTTTTAGGGATGAAATATCAGTTTGAAAACAAGTCAAAAACGGACAAATACAAAAAAACGACTATCTCTGCCGACATTTCGCCGTTGGCAGTGCAATACACTTGGGTTGCCGACAAGTTGGTGGACCCGACGCGCTACGGGATTGAAGAAAACGAGCATTATTTGATTGTTTTGGGTTCGTCTTTGAACGCCAAGGCAGTTATTCAGTTCAATTGGCAAATCACTTTCTCGTCGCGCCTGAAATATTTTAGCAATTTCGAGCAGATTTTAGTGGAGTCTGAAAATGAACTTAACATGGCTCTCAGCCGCTTCTTGTCTACACGTATCTACCTTTACGGGCGTTTCGACGACTCCAATGGCGTGAAGCGCGACCCTGATTTGGATTACATACAACTCAATGAGATATTTAGTTTTGGTTTCAATTATAAATTTTGAATATTGCAATGTACAATGGCACACAGCAATATAAGTTGTGGATAGCGTCGAAAATTTCTATGGATATATGAGGAAAAAATATAAGATCACGTTATTCAGTTTGGTTCGGGAACTTTGCTTGCCTGCTCTTATGTTGTTCTTTTTTGTGTTCATTTTTTTTAAGTTTTCCACAATAGAAAGTTCTCTCCCTGACGCCACAGAAAGATTACATGTGATTTTTTTTGTAAATTCTATTTTTATGTTTTTGGTGGCTATTTTGCCATTAATTATTTATTGGAATCATTATCAACATGATAAAAATGCTATTTTAATTGTGAATGAAGATACTGATGAATTTATTTATAAAAATAACGACTTCTGTAAGAAAGCAAAGATAACTGATATTTATGCTATACGTTATTATTCGTCAGTACGGGCTTATAATATGCATTATGATATATTATTTTTCAATGATGATAATACACGAATTATCGTAACATCCTTGTTAGTTTTCGATATAAAAAAATTTGGCGTTACTCGCATCCAAAGTGGATCTCAATTGAACATGTTTATTCCAAATTAATTTCAAAATAAAATGTATACACATTTATGACAACAATTATTGTGTTTTTAGCTACACATCTCCCAAAACCGGAGGCAAGACCGCTGAAATTTGGAGGCGAATACTTGGTGGTGTTCCAACGACTAATGCGCCCCAGCCGGAAACGAAAAAGCCTAACCCAACAAAAAAAGATTTAGCCGGTGAAAGGTGAAAGGTATAAGGTGAAAGCTCGAGGGCTATCTACTACTGTGAAAGTAAAAATGGGAAAATTGTCGTGCACCCATGACAATCGACAGGATTGGCATATATTCCCAGAAAAATATTTCCTAACGTTTGCTTGTCTTCCACTTCGGTCGCAAGCACCTTATTGTAACGCTGCACAAACAATTTCTTTTCTTCTTCCGCATAGTTGGAGGCGTATTGTTCATTTTGGGCGCGTATATCATGCGCAATATAATTGTTGCAGGTTAACTTATACCGCTTGTGGATTTGATTATCAATCAACGATGCGACTTGCATATTAAATTTATTATTGGGTAATCCGGCAAAGGGAGCCAAATCGCTTTCCGACAATGGTGTGCCGACGCTGATGTGCACATCGCCTTTGGATTGAAGGATGCCGGTAAGAATGCTGTTCAAATCCTCTCCGGGCTTTTTGACGTATTTTTCAAAACGTGATTGATAGAGTTCCAAGGCTTTCAACAAATCACAAGGCTCCCATTGGTAGGATATGGCAACGGGCACAATATTCAATTCGGCCAATGCCTTTACCGGATTTTCGGGCGAACTCATATAAAACATCCGGATAATACCTTGGTCGGTAGCATCTATGCCGTCTTTGGTGCGTCCGTTGCGTTGGGCAATCCAAATGGATTCGTGTTTTTCGGTAATTGCATGGCGAATGTAGTCTGAAAGATGCAGAGAATTTTCATAAAAATCCCGAACGCTACCGCCGCGAATCACTTTGAACATTTTGTTGGATTTTCCAATATCAATAACGAGTTGCGAACCCATCAGGTTGCTCCCAAATGTTATTTCAGCAGATTGATGCCCGAACATAAAATGGAGAATATATTGCGACAACGAAGCATCCAGCACGATGTCTCGATGGTTGGATATAAAAAGATAGCGTTTGTTTTTATCCAAATTTTCATAACCATCATACGAAAGCCGGCGAATGCTGCGAGAGATAACCTGTTCGATCCATGCTTTGGTCACTTGACTCTGAAATTCTTCAATGGTTGTATAGCTTTTGAGCATGTTCTTTACCTGTGCCACTTCCTTGTCCGGATAAACGAAAGCGGAGAGCACCGGAAAACATTCGCTATCGGCAATACGAAGCATAGCATCAGCTATTTCTTCATCGTAGTAGGGGCGTAAATCATCAAATTTTTCGTTTTTCATGATTGTTTATTTAACTCAACTTTTGCAAACTTTAAACGTTTTAGAATATACAAAGGTACAACAATAATATCAAAAATGAAAAGTAATTAAAAATTTTGTTGCATCAAATTCAAAAAAGCTTTATCTTTGCAGCCAAATAAAACACAAAAATGACATAAAAAATGATATAAAAAGCAAAATGTGCGAATAAAAGCACATTACAAGACATGTAGAAAAAGCGTTATTGCTTATATTTTGGCTGTGAAATCTTGACAATTTCATTATCCGTCAAGAGTAAAGCGAAGACGCTCACGCCGTTCGGCGTGGGCTTTACTCGTTTGTTTGACGGATGGTAGTCGAGAACCTCACAGCAGATAAAAGAGTTTGTCCGCGCTTTTTTTATGTCCAAAAATGGGCTAAATCTTTTTTTGAGGTGCTATATTTTGCAAACGGAGCCTTGCCCCGCAGGGACGGGTGTTCAAAACGAATTAGCAAGAATCATCAAAAAGCCCTACCTTTGAGCTCTAAATAAAAATTAAATCATAGTGAATAATGAAAACGAAGCGCGAAGAAAAATTAGAGAGAGATTTGCACTCAATCAGTCAAAAGCTGCAATCCACCCGTCAAGATTTGCGAGCAGCGAAGCAGAAAAACAAAGACCTAGCCAAGAGCAAGGATTTCCACAAGAAAAAGTGCCAACAGTTATCAGCAGCACTCAAAGAAGAATGTAAAAAAAA
>BNTP01000018.1 GCA_025996695.1 Bacteroidia bacterium
CTGCCGGGCATCAAAGCGATTCGCTGAAAATAAACTTAAAAAATAAAACTCCATGTCCGAAAAATTTGGATATATATCGCAGGTAATCGGTCCCGTTATTGACGTGGCTTATGGACAGACAGGTAAAAATTTGCCTAAAATAAACGAAGCGCTGCATATCGTGCGCTCCAACGGCAATGTGTTAGTCCTTGAAGTTCAACAACATATCGGCGAAGACACCGTCCGCACAGTGGCGATGGATTCAACCGATGGCCTGTCGCGAGGCATGAAAGTGGTGAACACAGGCTCGCCGATTTCAATGCCCATCGGCAATCAGGTGAAAGGTCGGTTGATGAATGTGGTCGGCAACACCATTGATGGCATGAAGGATGTTTCCTACGATAATGCAGCCCCCATTCGCCACGAACCGCCCAAATTTGAAGATTTGGCGACTTCTACGGAAATTCTTTTTACCGGAATTAAAGTCATTGACTTGTTGGCGCCCTATCTCAAAGGTGGAAAAATCGGGCTGTTTGGTGGTGCCGGCGTTGGAAAAACGGTGCTTATCATGGAGCTTATCAACAATATTGCTAAGAAGCACCACGGCTTTTCGGTTTTCGCAGGAGTTGGCGAACGTACTCGCGAGGGCAATGACTTGCTTCGCGAAATGATTGACGCAGGCGTTATCCAATACGGTGATGCGTTCAAGGAAGGCATGGAACGCGGCGAGTGGGATTTGTCGAAAATCGACTACGAAGCCTTGTCAAAATCGCAAGCGTCATTGATTTTTGGGCAAATGAACGAACCTCCGGGCGCGCGTCAGGCGGTGGCATTATCGGGATTGACGGTGGCAGAATCGTTCCGCGACCAGGGCGGCGATGCCGGACGCGACATTTTGTTCTTTATTGATAATATCTTCCGTTTCACACAAGCAGGCTCGGAAGTGTCGGCCCTTTTGGGACGTATGCCGTCGGCAGTAGGTTATCAGCCAACATTAGCAACGGAAATGGGTAAGATGCAGGAACGGATCACTTCGACGAAAGACGGCTCAATCACTTCTATTCAAGCGGTTTATGTGCCCGCAGATGACTTGACTGACCCGGCGCCGGCCACGACTTTCTCTTTCTTGGATGCCACGACGGTACTTGACCGCAAAATTTCCGAGTTAGGTATTTATCCCGCCGTAGATCCGCTGGGGTCCTCATCGCGCGTGTTAGACCCGAAAACCATTGGAACAGAGCACTATAACACGGCTCAACGCGTGAAACAACTTTTGCAACGCTACAAAGAACTGCAAGACATCATCGCGATTTTGGGGATGGAAGAACTGTCCGACGAAGATAAATTGGTTGTCAATCGGGCACGCCGCGTGCAGCGTTTTCTTTCCCAACCGTTCTTCATGGCAGAAGCCTTTTCCGGCGTACCGGGCGTGATGGTAAGCATCGAAGATACCATCAAGGGTTTCAACATGATTATGGACGGCGAAGTAGATTATTTGCCCGAACAAGCCTTTTTGAACGTGGGCACAATCGAAGAAGCCATCGAAAAAGGCAAAAAACTCATAGACGCGTCATCTCACGCTTGACGCAGGCCACTTGAAAATAAATCTATATGAAATTAGACATTATATCGCCTGAAGCAAAAATCTATTCCGGTCCGGCAACGCTCGTCACATTGCCCGGAGCGCAAGGATCGTTCACCATTTTGGAAAATCACGCACCGATTATTTCGCCTCTAAATAAAGGAGTTATCGTGTATGAACAAAAAGGCGAATCTGTCACGTTGCCCGTTGACGGCGGGTTTGTGGAAGCAAAAAATAATGTCGTAACCGTGTGCATTGAGTAGAGTTTAGTTATTAGAGTTTAGAGTTTAGTTATTAGAGTGTAGAGTGTAGAGTGTAGAGCGTAGAGAGATGAGTGCTAAAATGATTACATTGTTTGCTGTTTCAGCCGTTGTAGCAGGGATTTTGATTGCTTGCAAACACCTGCTGTTTGTGAACGAAATTCCTTTTTACTGGGAATTAGGTTTGGTTTTGGTGTTGTATTTATGTGAGGCCTTTTCAACGGTTGCAATTCAGAAAAAGAAAAAAACGGCGACTGACCGACAAATGGTCACGCTTTATATGATTTTGAAAGGCATTCGATTAGCAATTTTTGCAAGTGTGATATTTATTTATATGCTGGCAATTAAAATTGAAACAAAACGTTGGATTTTGGTGGCAGCAGCAATTTATTGTATTTTTCTGTTAATCAATACTTTGATGTTGGTTTCAGATGAAAAGAAAATAAAAAATAAATCATTATGATGATTAGTGATTACGCATCTCAGTCCCTGCGGGACATTTATAAGGTTGTATTATTCGTCTTATTGAGCTTCTGTTCGTTTCAGGGGAATGCGGCTCAAGCCCGCAATGACGCGCACGAACCGGAGGCGAAAGCTAATGAACCCGTGACCGCCGAACACGAACCTGCGGGCGAGCTTAATGTGCGAGAACTAATCCTCGAACACATTGGCGATGAATACGGTTGGCATGTTACAACTGTTGGCGGACATGATTTTGCGATTCCATTGCCGGTCATTGTGCAGAGCAAGG
Organism: Bacteroidia bacterium; assembly: GCA_025996695.1. Taxonomy (GTDB): domain Bacteria; phylum Bacteroidota; class Bacteroidia; order Bacteroidales; family Azobacteroidaceae; genus Azobacteroides. Next base: position 2,573 of record BNTP01000018.1, read on the forward strand.
CTACGGGCGAATGGCATGTTTTTTCATCGGCGCATTTGCATGGTGGACATGAATACGAAGGATTTTCTATTTCGCATGAAGAGCCATATAAAGGGAAAATTGTAGAACATATTGAGGGGATTGCGGGTCAAGCCCGCAATGACAGTCACCCAAATGGTCAAGCACCCAATGACAGTCACCCAAATGGTCAAGTCCGCCATGACGGCGAAAAACAAATTGTTCGTCCCTTGGATTTATCCATCACGAAAGTGGCTTTCTCGCTGATTCTGTGCAGTTTGATTTTGATTGTTGCGGTGCTTTATTGCGCGCGCTGGTACCGAAAACGGCAAGGACATCCCGAGCAAATTTCGCCCTCGGGCTTTATTGCTTTCATGGAAATGGTCATTATGAGTGTGGTGGATGATATTGCAAAACCTTGTATCGGCAAAAATTACAAGCGTTACACACCTTATTTATTGACGGTATTCTTTTTTATCATCTTCATCAATCTCGTGGGACTGATTCCATTTTTCCCCGGAGGGGCGAATGTTACCGGCAATATCGCCATCACGTGCGTTTTAGCTTTGTGCACGTTTTTTATTACGAATCTCTTCGGCACAAAAGAATACTGGAAAGAGATTTTTTTACCTGACGTGCCGCATTGGCTCAAGCCTATCATGGCTCCGGTGGAGTTTTTGGGCATTCTCACAAAGCCGTTTGCCTTGATGATTCGTCTTTTTGCAAGCATTTTGGCAGGACATGCTTTGCTGCTTGGATTGACGTGTATTGTTTTCCTGACCGTTCGTTTAGGGGTAGGAATCAATGCCGGCATGACGGTTTTCTCAGTTTTGTTGAGCGTATTCAGCAATTTTGTAGAATTATTGGTCGCCTACATTCAGGCATACGTCTTCACGATGCTGTCCGCTATCTATTTTGGCTTGTCGCAGGCGGAGCCGCATCATCAAAAACATTTGGACTGATTCGTTCAAAACTCCCTAAAAATCAACACGGGCGTTATATGCAACGCCTCTGCGTGGGCGTCATTGATTTCGACGGTGAAAAAATCAGCTTCCGCCTCATTGAGTGTCCCTTGCCACCAAGACGTGAGGGCACGATTTTCAAGCGGATAGGCTAAATTGGTGGTGGTAAAAAATGTAGACGGATTCAATGAAAATAACGATATTTGTTGCCCGACATGGCTCTCGTATGTCGCCTTTCGCTGCAATTGAGGCGCAAAAACGCCGTAATCAGTAAGTAATTGCACCGATGATTTTTGGGCATAATCGGCTAATAATGAGAGATTTCCGAGTGTATGGTCTTCGCGCTTGCCTGTTGCGCCAAGGATAGTGATTTCGCTCCAGCCGTGCGCCAAACAAAAATGGACGGCTTTTGTCAAATCGTTGGTTTCCTGTTCGGAAACAGGAACGAGAATCGTTGCAAAACGGGCTTTCAAATCGTCCGAGATGCTATCCAAATCGCCCACAATAAAGTCGGGGATTCTGCCAAATTTGAGCAAATGTTCGGTGGCTCCATCGCAACAAATCACGCGATCGGCATCGTGTAACAAAGCTAACGGAACCGGATGCTCCGGAAACGCCCCATTCGCCAAAACAACCGTCCTGAATGTTTGTACCAAAGGAATCATAGTCTATCATTTAATCAATTTAATCACAGTTCAAGACCATTCACAGATTTGCGCCATTGAACCAATCCCGCCACCGACAAAATCAAATACACCACATATAGCAAGTCTGTGAGATACATTTCTTGCGAAAAATACAGCACCACTGCCACTACATCGGCAACAATCCACAAATACCAGCATTCGATGATTTTGCGCGCGGCCATCCATGTGGCCAAAATGCTCAAAGTCATCACAAAAGTGTCTGCCAGTCCGGGATGCGGAAAAATTTCGTCCGAAAATTTCACCAACAACCAAGCAACCACCGCAAAAATCACTACTCCGACGCCTGTTAATTTGAGTGAAGTAGACTTGTCCAAAAAACCAAATTTTAATTCTTCCGTCGTTTTTTTGGGTGCCAACTTCCAAGCATAAAGACCGTATCCTGACATCGCGACAAAGTAAAAATTCAGCCCCATTTCGGCATACAGCTGATTATTGTAAAAAATAACAATGTAGCACAGCGAACTGAGGATGCCAAAAATCCACATCGCCCACATCTGCCGCACTTCCAAAAATATGTACACGAGGCCGAGTACAACCCCAATCAGCTCTATTATCATCAATTAAAAATTAAGAATTAAAAATTAAAAATTTCTTGCAAAAGTACATAAAGAATTGCACATATTAAAAAAAAAGAGTAAATTTGTTGCTTTTAATTGGCTAAATCTTTTTTTGAGGTGCTACATTTCGCCAACGGCGCCTTGTCCCGCAGGGACAGCCCTTTATTAACCGTAGACTTCAGTCTACGGTATAGAAATCGCACGATAGCATAGTCCCGCAGGGACGGCACTATCAAGTGTCACCCCTGCGGGGTGAAGGTTATGTGTGACGGGTTGTCCGTAGGCTGAAGCCTACGGTTAATAAAGTATCGTCCCTGCGGGACTGCGCTCAGGGCAAGTTTGCAAGACTTGCAAAATATAGCACCTCAAAAAAAGATTTAGCCCATAATTCATAATTCATAATTTTTAATTCATAATTGATTAGATGGCATTAAACTATATTTGGGTTGCTTTTTTTCTGGTAGCTTTCGTCGTAGGGGTAGTTAAAATGATTTTTACGGGCGACATGGGTATTTTTACGGAGATGATGGACGCTACTTTTGGCGCGGCGAAAAACGGTTTTGAGATTTCGCTGGGCTTGACGGGCGTGTTGTCGCTTTGGCTGGGTTTTATGAAAATTGGCGAACGAGGGGGCGTTGTGGATGCTTTGGCTCGTGCCGGAACACCGATTTTTTCGCGGTTATTTCCGGACATCCCCAAGGGACATCCCGCTACAGGCTCTATTTTCATGAATATCGCCGCCAATATGCTGAATTTGGACAATGCCGCTACGCCTATGGGGCTTAAAGCGATGCAACAATTGCAAGAACTCAACCCGAAAAAAGATACGGCGAGCAATCCGATGATTATGTTTATCGTGCTCAACGCGTCAGGACTGATACTGATTCCTGTTACAATCATGGTTTATCGCGCGCAGATGGGGGCTGCCAATCCGTCGGACGTGTTTGTGCCGCTGATGATTACGACTTCAATTTCCACTTTGGTGGCTGTCCTTTTTGTTTGCTTCAAACAACGCATTAAATTGTTAGACAAGGTTTTGATAAGCTTTTTTGGGGCGATTATCGCCTTGATCGTTTTTGTCGTTTGGTGTATCAAAACCTTTCCGCAAGAACAGGTGTCGCTGTATTCGTCCATGATTGCTAATCTCTTACTAATCAGCATTATAATAGCGTTTATGCTGGCGGGCGTGCGCAAGAAAATCAATGTCTACGACGCTTTCATTGAAGGTGCTAAAGACGGTTTCAAAACCGCTGTCATGATTATTCCATATTTAGTTGCGATGCTGGTAGGGATTGCCCTGTTTCGTGCGTCGGGAGCGATGGATTTCCTGACTGACGGTTTGGCGTCGGCTGTTTCTGCCTGTGGACTGCCCACCAATTGGGTGGATGCCTTCCCAACTGCGCTGATGAAGCCTTTGAGCGGGAGTGGCTCGCGCGGGATGATGCTTGATGCGATGCAAACTTTCGGTGCAGATTCGTTTACCGGACGATTGGCAAGTATTGTTCAAGGCTCCACGGACACCACTTTTTATGTGGTCGCGGTTTATTATGGTGCCATCCATGTCAAAAACATCCGCTACACGATTGGTGGGGCACTTTTGGCGGATTTTGCAGGCTTCATAACAGCCATTATCGTGTGTAGTCTGTTTTTTGGCTAATTACGGTATTTGGAACACAAACATTGTAAGATTTTGTTGGAAAAAGCGTTTAGCTTATATTTTGGTTCCTTGAGATTTAGACAATTTCAAGAATGACCAAGAGTAAAGTGAAGACGCTCACGCCGTTTGGCGTGGGCTTTACTCATTTATTTGGTCATTAAGGTAGTTCAGAACCTCGAAAAACAGATAAAATAAAGTTTTGTCCGCGCTTTTTTTGTGTGCGTATTTGAATAAATTTGGGCAGCATAACAATTTAACGATTTTATAATTTTTTAATTTAATAGTAAAAGCAATGAGAAAAATATTATTTCTTTTAATGTGTACACCTTTAATAGGCGGTACAATGTTTACTTCGTGCAGCGAAGAAGATGATTACGATTATAGTTATCTTGATAGTCCTTATGTGCGTGATGCAACTCAAAATGGAGAATCTATTGTTATTTCATGGGATAAAGTAGATGATGCAACGAGTTATAAAATTTATCGCGGTGATGGTTATTCATCCTCCTATTCCGCCGAACTATTAGGCAGTTCAAGTACTACCAGCTATACCGATAAAAGTCCATTAATCGGCTATAATAGCTATTGGGTCCAAGCGATTAATAGTTCGATGGAAAGCGATTACTCTAATTCTGTAGGCTGCACATATACTCCTCCTCCTTTGCCTGCTCCAACGGGAGTAACAGCTACTCAAAGTGGGCTTGGCATCCTTATTTCGTGGAATAGCGTGCCTGATGCAACCGGTTATATTGTAACTTATAACACATCAGCTGATGGGTATTACGAATATATTGGAAGCAGTGAAAGTAACGCCACTACTACCGCTACAACTATGACTGTATATTTTAATACAACACCATCTACGGGAACAACTCACTATTTCAAGGTGCAAGCGATCAATGGCAGTCAGAAGAGCTCTGCAAGTTCTTATGCTTCTTGTACTTACAGTAACCCTGGTGGCGGCATTGAAAGTGGTATTTATTTGGGTGTTATTGGGTTCAATCAGAACACAATGGTCAACGACATTAGTTTGCTAACTAATTCTACAAAATACAATTTTACGTCCTTTATCAACAGCATGACGACAAAACAAGGCACGGTATTGTATTACGCGGTTGAATCGGCTTTGAATAAGTTGAAAGCTGCAACATTTCCGGATGATTTGGTAAATGTTTCAATAGTTACATTTACCGATGGTCTTGACCAAAGGTCGGTCATGTTAAATGACACCTACCACAAATAGAGGATAGATGTCACTTTCTACCGAGCTATCATCCTAACGGGATGAAGATAATCATAGCCTTGTGTGTTTAAATTTAGACTTATTGATTTAATTATGCGGATAATCTCGCGTTACATTAAATCTTCCACTCAAAACCGTCCTTCGTGTCCTTGATTTCAAAGCCTAAAGCCGTAAGTTCGTCACGAATCTTGTCCGACGTTGCCCAATCCTTGTTTTGCTTGGCTTGCATACGCAAATTTAGCAGTAAGTCAATTGCTCTTTCAAACGCTTCATACGAGGCATTGTCGGCTTTCGATTCATTTTTAATCCCAAGTAAATCAAACAGATAAAGGTCAAAAAATGCTTGGATTTTTTGAATCTCTTCGGCAGATAATTGAATTTGTCCGGCAGCAGCAGAATTGATGAGTCGCGCGGCTTCAAAGAGGTAAGAAATCACAATCGGCGTGTTCAAATCGTCGTTCATCGCCTCTTCGCTCTTTGTAAACAGGCTTTGGATGTTTGTATCAGGGGATTGCGGGTCAAGCCTGCAATGACAATTTGACGCGGACACTCCGCCCCCCTCCCTTGAAGGGAGGGGCTGGGGGAGGGGCTTAAGGGAGTCAATCCGATTATAAGCCTCCAAAAGACGCGAAAGTCCCTTTTCTGATGCCTGTAATGCCTCATTGCTGAAATCGACCGTGCTCCGATAGTGCGCCTGCAAAATAAAGAAACGAATCGTCATCGGCGAATAGGATTGTGTCAGGAGCGCGTGTGAACCGGTAAAAAATTCTTCCAGATTGATGAAATTGCCCAGCGATTTACCCATTTTTTGCCCGTTCACTGTAATCATATTATTATGCATCCAATAGCGAACGCCTTCGTGACCCGTCGACGCCACCGATTGGGCGATTTCACACTCGTGATGCGGAAAAATCAAGTCCATGCCGCCGCCGTGAATGTCAAACTCGGCACCGAGGTATTTTTTGCTCATCGCGGTACATTCCAAATGCCAGCCCGGAAATCCATCGCTCCAAGGCGACGGCCAACGCATGATATGTTCGGGCGATGCTTTTTTCCACAACGCAAAATCGACCGGATTGTGTTTTTCGTCTTGACCGTCCAATTCACGCGTCGTATTAAGCATATCCTCCACATTGCGCCCCGAAAGGATACCATAATGATGCTGCTTATTATATTTAGGTACGTCAAAATAGACGGAACCTTCACTTTCGTAGGCAAAACCCTTGTCCAATATGTCGCGCACCAACTGAATTTGCTCAATAATATGCCCGCTGGCGTGCGGTTCGATGCTTGGCTGCAGCACATTCAACGCTTCCATCGCCTTGTGATAGCGGTTAAGATAGTATTGCACCACTTCCATCGGCTCCAAATTGTCCAATTTCGCCTTTTTTGCGATTTTATCTTCACCCGAATCGGCATCGTTTACGAGGTGTCCAACATCGGTTATGTTCCTGACATAGCGCACTTTATAGCCCAAATGCGTGAGGTAGCGAAACAGCACGTCAAAAGTAATCGCAGGACGCGCATGTCCCAAATGCGGATCGCCATAAACAGTGGGGCAATACTATCTTAACCGCTATCACAAGGCGATGGAAGCGTTGAATGTGCTGCAGCCAAGCATCGAACCGCACGCCAGCGGGCATATTATTGAGCAAATTCAGTTGGTGCGCGACATATTGGACAAGGGTTTTGCCTACGAAAGTGAAGGTTCCGTCTATTTTGACGTACCTAAATATAATAAGCAGCATCATTATGGTATCCTTTCGGGGCGCAATGTGGAGGATATGCTTAATACGACGCGTGAATTGGACGGTCAAGACGAAAAACACAATCCGGTCGATTTTGCGTTGTGGAAAAAAGCATCGCCCGAACATATCATGCGTTGGCCGTCGCCTTGGAGCGATGGATTTCCGGGCTGGCATTTGGAATGTACCGCGATGAGCAAAAAATACCTCGGTGCCGAGTTTGACATTCACGGCGGCGGCATGGACTTGATTTTTCCGCATCACGAGTGTGAAATCGCCCAATCGGTGGCGTCGACGGGTCACGAAGGCGTTCGCTATTGGATGCATAATAATATGATTACAGTGAACGGGCAAAAAATGGGTAAATCGCTGGGCAATTTCATCAATCTGGAAGAATTTTTTACCGGTTCACACGCGCTCCTGACACAATCCTATTCGCCGATGACGATTCGTTTCTTTATTTTGCAGGCGCACTATCGGAGCACGGTCGATTTCAGCAATGAGGCATTACAGGCATCAGAAAAGGGACTTTCGCGTCTTTTGGAGGCTTATAATCGGATTGACTCCCTTAAGCCCCTCCCCCAGCCCCTCCCTTCAAGGGAGGGGGGCGGAGTGTCCGCGTCAAATTGTCATTGCAGGCTTGACCCGCAATCCCCTGATACAAACATCCAAAGCCTGTTTACAAAGAGCGAAGAGGCGATGAACGACGATTTGAACACGCCGATTGTGATTTCTTACCTCTTTGAAGCCGCGCGACTCATCAATTCTGCTGCTGCCGGACAAATTCAATTATCTGCCGAAGAGATTCAAAAAATCCAAGCATTTTTTGACCTTTATCTGTTTGATTTACTTGGGATTAAAAATGAATCGAAAGCCGACAATGCCTCGTATGAAGCGTTTGAAAGAGCAATTGACTTACTGCTAAATTTGCGTATGCAAGCCAAGCAAAACAAGGATTGGGCAACGTCGGACAAGATTCGTGACGAACTTACGGCTTTAGGCTTTGAAATCAAGGACACGAAGGACGGTTTTGAGTGGAAGATTTAATGTAACGCGAGATTATCCGCATAATTAAATCAATAAGTCTAAATTTAAACACACAAGGCTATGATTATCTTCATCCCGTTAGGATGATAGCTCGGTAGAAAGTGACATCTATCCTCTATTTGTGGTAGGTGTCATTTAACATGACCGACCTTTGGTCAAGACCATCGGTAAATGTAACTATTGAAACATTTACCAAATCATCCGGAAATGTTGCAGCTTTCAACTTATTCAAAGCCGATTCAACCGCGTAATACAATACCGTGCCTTGTTTTGTCGTCATGCTGTTGATAAAGGACGTAAAATTGTATTTTGTAGAATTAGTTAGCAAACTAATGTCGTTGACCATTGTGTTCTGATTGAACCCAATAACACCCAAATAAATACCACTTTCAATGCCGCCACCAGGGTTACTGTAAGTACAAGAAGCATAAGAACTTGCAGAGCTCTTCTGACTGCCATTGATCGCTTGCACCTTGAAATAGTGAGTTGTTCCCGTAGATGGTGTTGTATTAAAATATACAGTCATAGTTGTAGCGGTAGTAGTGGCGTTACTTTCACTGCTTCCAATATATTCGTAATACCCATCAGCTGATGTGTTATAAGTTACAATATAACCGGTTGCATCAGGCACGCTATTCCACGAAATAAGGATGCCAAGCCCACTTTGAGTAGCTGTTACTCCCGTTGGAGCAGGCAAAGGAGGAGGAGTATATGTGCAGCCTACAGAATTAGAGTAATCGCTTTCCATCGAACTATTAATCGCTTGGACCCAATAGCTATTATAGCCGATTAATGGACTTTTATCGGTATAGCTGGTAGTACTTGAACTGCCTAATAGTTCGGCGGAATAGGAGGATGAATAACCATCACCGCGATAAATTTTATAACTCGTTGCATCATCTACTTTATCCCATGAAATAACAATAGATTCTCCATTTTGAGTTGCATCACGCACATAAGGACTATCAAGATAACTATAATCGTAATCATCTTCTTCGCTGCACGAAGTAAACATTGTACCGCCTATTAAAGGTGTACACATTAAAAGAAATAATATTTTTCTCATTGCTTTTACTATTAAATTAAAAAATTATAAAATCGTTAAATTGTTATGCTGCCCAAATTTATTCAAATACGCACACAAAAAAAGCGCGGACAAAACTTTATTTTATCTGTTTTTCGAGGTTCTGAACTACCTTAATGACCAAATAAATGAGTAAAGCCCACGCCAAACGGCGTGAGCGTCTTCACTTTACTCTTGGTCATTCTTGAAATTGTCTAAATCTCAAGGAACCAAAATATAAGCTAAACGCTTTTTCCAACAAAATCTTACAATGTTTGTGTTCCAAATACCGTAATTAGCCAAAAAACAGACTACACACGATAATGGCTGTTATGAAGCCTGCAAAATCCGCCAAAAGTGCCCCACCAATCGTGTAGCGGATGTTTTTGACATGGATGGCACCATAATAAACCGCGACCACATAAAAAGTGGTGTCCGTGGAGCCTTGAACAATACTTGCCAATCGTCCGGTAAACGAATCTGCACCGAAAGTTTGCATCGCATCAAGCATCATCCCGCGCGAGCCACTCCCGCTCAAAGGCTTCATCAGCGCAGTTGGGAAGGCATCCACCCAATTGGTGGGCAGTCCACAGGCAGAAACAGCCGACGCCAAACCGTCAGTCAGGAAATCCATCGCTCCCGACGCACGAAACAGGGCAATCCCTACCAGCATCGCAACTAAATATGGAATAATCATGACAGCGGTTTTGAAACCGTCTTTAGCACCTTCAATGAAAGCGTCGTAGACATTGATTTTCTTGCGCACGCCCGCCAGCATAAACGCTATTATAATGCTGATTAGTAAGAGATTAGCAATCATGGACGAATACAGCGACACCTGTTCTTGCGGAAAGGTTTTGATACACCAAACGACAAAAACGATCAAGGCGATAATCGCCCCAAAAAAGCTTATCAAAACCTTGTCTAACAATTTAATGCGTTGTTTGAAGCAAACAAAAAGGACAGCCACCAAAGTGGAAATTGAAGTCGTAATCATCAGCGGCACAAACACGTCCGACGGATTGGCAGCCCCCATCTGCGCGCGATAAACCATGATTGTAACAGGAATCAGTATCAGTCCTGACGCGTTGAGCACGATAAACATAATCATCGGATTGCTCGCCGTATCTTTTTTCGGGTTGAGTTCTTGCAATTGTTGCATCGCTTTAAGCCCCATAGGCGTAGCGGCATTGTCCAAATTCAGCATATTGGCGGCGATATTCATGAAAATAGAGCCTGTAGCGGGATGTCCCTTGGGGATGTCCGGAAATAACCGCGAAAAAATCGGTGTTCCGGCACGAGCCAAAGCATCCACAACGCCCCCTCGTTCGCCAATTTTCATAAAACCCAGCCAAAGCGACAACACGCCCGTCAAGCCCAGCGAAATCTCAAAACCGTTTTTCGCCGCGCCAAAAGTAGCGTCCATCATCTCCGTAAAAATACCCATGTCGCCCGTAAAAATCATTTTAACTACCCCTACGACGAAAGCTACCAGAAAAAAAGCAACCCAAATATAGTTTAATGCCATCTAATCAATTATGAATTAAAAATTATGAATTATGAATTATGGGCTAAATCTTTTTTTGAGGTGCTATATTTTGCAAGTCTTGCAAACTTGCCCTGAGCGCAGTCCCGCAGGGACGATACTTTATTAACCGTAGACTTCAGTCTACGGACAGCCTGCCACACGCCACCTTCACCCCGCAGGGGTGACACTTGATAGTGCCGTCCCTGCGGGACTATGCTATCGTGCGATTTCTATACCGTAGACTGAAGTCTACGGTTAATAAAGGGCTGTCCCTGCGGGACAAGGCGCCGTTGGCGAAATGTAGCACCTCAAAAAAAGATTTAGCCAATTAAAAGCAACAAATTTACTCTTTTTTTTTAATATGTGCAATTCTTTATGTACTTTTGCAAGAAATTTTTAATTTTTAATTCTTAATTTTTAATTGATGATAATAGAGCTGATTGGGGTTGTACTCGGCCTCGTGTACATATTTTTGGAAGTGCGGCAGATGTGGGCGATGTGGATTTTTGGCATCCTCAGTTCGCTGTGCTACATTGTTATTTTTTACAATAATCAGCTGTATGCCGAAATGGGGCTGAATTTTTACTTTGTCGCGATGTCAGGATACGGTCTTTATGCTTGGAAGTTGGCACCCAAAAAAACGACGGAAGAATTAAAATTTGGTTTTTTGGACAAGTCTACTTCACTCAAATTAACAGGCGTCGGAGTAGTGATTTTTGCGGTGGTTGCTTGGTTGTTGGTGAAATTTTCGGACGAAATTTTTCCGCATCCCGGACTGGCAGACACTTTTGTGATGACTTTGAGCATTTTGGCCACATGGATGGCCGCGCGCAAAATCATCGAATGCTGGTATTTGTGGATTGTTGCCGATGTAGTGGCAGTGGTGCTGTATTTTTCGCAAGAAATGTATCTCACAGACTTGCTATATGTGGTGTATTTGATTTTGTCGGTGGCGGGATTGGTTCAATGGCGCAAATCTGTGAATGGTCTTGAACTGTGATTAAATTGATTAAATGATAGACTATGATTCCTTTGGTACAAACATTCAGGACGGTTGTTTTGGCGAATGGGGCGTTTCCGGAGCATCCGGTTCCGTTAGCTTTGTTACACGATGCCGATCGCGTGATTTGTTGCGATGGAGCCACCGAACATTTGCTCAAATTTGGCAGAATCCCCGACTTTATTGTGGGCGATTTGGATAGCATCTCGGACGATTTGAAAGCCCGTTTTGCAACGATTCTCGTTCCTGTTTCCGAACAGGAAACCAACGATTTGACAAAAGCCGTCCATTTTTGTTTGGCGCACGGCTGGAGCGAAATCACTATCCTTGGCGCAACAGGCAAGCGCGAAGACCATACACTCGGAAATCTCTCATTATTAGCCGATTATGCCCAAAAATCATCGGTGCAATTACTTACTGATTACGGCGTTTTTGCGCCTCAATTGCAGCGAAAGGCGACATACGAGAGCCATGTCGGGCAACAAATATCGTTATTTTCATTGAATCCGTCTACATTTTTTACCACCACCAATTTAGCCTATCCGCTTGAAAATCGTGCCCTCACGTCTTGGTGGCAAGGGACACTCAATGAGGCGGAAGCTGATTTTTTCACCGTCGAAATCAATGACGCCCACGCAGAGGCGTTGCATATAACGCCCGTGTTGATTTTTAGGGAGTTTTGAACGAATCAGTCCAAATGTTTTTGATGATGCGGCTCCGCCTGCGACAAGCCAAAATAGATAGCGGACAGCATCGTGAAGACGTATGCCTGAATGTAGGCGACCAATAATTCTACAAAATTGCTGAATACGCTCAACAAAACTGAGAAAACCGTCATGCCGGCATTGATTCCTACCCCTAAACGAACGGTCAGGAAAACAATACACGTCAATCCAAGCAGCAAAGCATGTCCTGCCAAAATGCTTGCAAAAAGACGAATCATCAAGGCAAACGGCTTTGTGAGAATGCCCAAAAACTCCACCGGAGCCATGATAGGCTTGAGCCAATGCGGCACGTCAGGTAAAAAAATCTCTTTCCAGTATTCTTTTGTGCCGAAGAGATTCGTAATAAAAAACGTGCACAAAGCTAAAACGCACGTGATGGCGATATTGCCGGTAACATTCGCCCCTCCGGGGAAAAATGGAATCAGTCCCACGAGATTGATGAAGATGATAAAAAAGAATACCGTCAATAAATAAGGTGTGTAACGCTTGTAATTTTTGCCGATACAAGGTTTTGCAATATCATCCACCACACTCATAATGACCATTTCCATGAAAGCAATAAAGCCCGAGGGCGAAATTTGCTCGGGATGTCCTTGCCGTTTTCGGTACCAGCGCGCGCAATAAAGCACCGCAACAATCAAAATCAAACTGCACAGAATCAGCGAGAAAGCCACTTTCGTGATGGATAAATCCAAGGGACGAACAATTTGTTTTTCGCCGTCATGGCGGACTTGACCATTTGGGTGACTGTCATTGGGTGCTTGACCATTTGGGTGACTGTCATTGCGGGCTTGACCCGCAATCCCCTCAATATGTTCTACAATTTTCCCTTTATATGGCTCTTCATGCGAAATAGAAAATCCTTCGTATTCATGTCCACCATGCAAATGCGCCGATGAAAAAACATGCCATTCGCCCGTAGCCTTGCTCTGCACAATGACCGGCAATGGAATCGCAAAATCATGTCCGCCAACAGTTGTAACATGCCAACCGTATTCATCGCCAATGTGTTCGAGGATTAGTTCTCGCACATTAAGCTCGCCCGCAGGTTCGTGTTCGGCGGTCACGGGTTCATTAGCTTTCGCCTCCGGTTCGTGCGCGTCATTGCGGGCTTGAGCCGCATTCCCCTGAAACGAACAGAAGCTCAATAAGACGAATAATACAACCTTATAAATGTCCCGCAGGGACTGAGATGCGTAATCACTAATCATCATAATGATTTATTTTTTATTTTCTTTTCATCTGAAACCAACATCAAAGTATTGATTAACAGAAAAATACAATAAATTGCTGCTGCCACCAAAATCCAACGTTTTGTTTCAATTTTAATTGCCAGCATATAAATAAATATCACACTTGCAAAAATTGCTAATCGAATGCCTTTCAAAATCATATAAAGCGTGACCATTTGTCGGTCAGTCGCCGTTTTTTTCTTTTTCTGAATTGCAACCGTTGAAAAGGCCTCACATAAATACAACACCAAAACCAAACCTAATTCCCAGTAAAAAGGAATTTCGTTCACAAACAGCAGGTGTTTGCAAGCAATCAAAATCCCTGCTACAACGGCTGAAACAGCAAACAATGTAATCATTTTAGCACTCATCTCTCTACGCTCTACACTCTACACTCTACACTCTAATAACTAAACTCTAAACTCTAATAACTAAACTCTACTCAATGCACACGGTTACGACATTATTTTTTGCTTCCACAAACCCGCCGTCAACGGGCAACGTGACAGATTCGCCTTTTTGTTCATACACGATAACTCCTTTATTTAGAGGCGAAATAATCGGTGCGTGATTTTCCAAAATGGTGAACGATCCTTGCGCTCCGGGCAATGTGACGAGCGTTGCCGGACCGGAATAGATTTTTGCTTCAGGCGATATAATGTCTAATTTCATATAGATTTATTTTCAAGTGGCCTGCGTCAAGCGTGAGATGACGCGTCTATGAGTTTTTTGCCTTTTTCGATGGCTTCTTCGATTGTGCCCACGTTCAAAAAGGCTTGTTCGGGCAAATAATCTACTTCGCCGTCCATAATCATGTTGAAACCCTTGATGGTATCTTCGATGCTTACCATCACGCCCGGTACGCCGGAAAAGGCTTCTGCCATGAAGAACGGTTGGGAAAGAAAACGCTGCACGCGGCGTGCCCGATTGACAACCAATTTATCTTCGTCGGACAGTTCTTCCATCCCCAAAATCGCGATGATGTCTTGCAGTTCTTTGTAGCGTTGCAAAAGTTGTTTCACGCGTTGAGCCGTGTTATAGTGCTCTGTTCCAATGGTTTTCGGGTCTAACACGCGCGATGAGGACCCCAGCGGATCTACGGCGGGATAAATACCTAACTCGGAAATTTTGCGGTCAAGTACCGTCGTGGCATCCAAGAAAGAGAAAGTCGTGGCCGGCGCCGGGTCAGTCAAGTCATCTGCGGGCACATAAACCGCTTGAATAGAAGTGATTGAGCCGTCTTTCGTCGAAGTGATCCGTTCCTGCATCTTACCCATTTCCGTTGCTAATGTTGGCTGATAACCTACTGCCGACGGCATACGTCCCAAAAGGGCCGACACTTCCGAGCCTGCTTGTGTGAAACGGAAGATATTATCAATAAAGAACAAAATGTCGCGTCCGGCATCGCCGCCCTGGTCGCGGAACGATTCTGCCACCGTCAATCCCGATAATGCCACCGCCTGACGCGCGCCCGGAGGTTCGTTCATTTGCCCAAAAATCAATGACGCTTGCGATTTTGACAAGGCTTCGTAGTCGATTTTCGACAAATCCCACTCGCCGCGTTCCATGCCTTCCTTGAACGCATCACCGTATTGGATAACGCCTGCGTCAATCATTTCGCGAAGCAAGTCATTGCCCTCGCGAGTACGTTCGCCAACTCCTGCGAAAACCGAAAAGCCGTGGTGCTTCTTAGCAATATTGTTGATAAGCTCCATGATAAGCACCGTTTTTCCAACGCCGGCACCACCAAACAGCCCGATTTTTCCACCTTTGAGATAGGGCGCCAACAAGTCAATGACTTTAATTCCGGTAAAAAGAATTTCCGTAGAAGTCGCCAAATCTTCAAATTTGGGCGGTTCGTGGCGAATGGGGGCTGCATTATCGTAGGAAACATCCTTCATGCCATCAATGGTGTTGCCGACCACATTCATCAACCGACCTTTCACCTGATTGCCGATGGGCATTGAAATCGGCGAGCCTGTGTTCACCACTTTCATGCCTCGCGACAGGCCATCGGTTGAATCCATCGCCACTGTGCGGACGGTGTCTTCGCCGATATGTTGTTGAACTTCAAGGACTAACACATTGCCGTTGGAGCGCACGATATGCAGCGCTTCGTTTATTTTAGGCAAATTTTTACCTGTCTGTCCATAAGCCACGTCAATAACGGGACCGATTACCTGCGATATATATCCAAATTTTTCGGACATGGAGTTTTATTTTTTAAGTTTATTTTCAGCGAATCGCTTTGATGCCCGGCAG
>BNTP01000019.1 GCA_025996695.1 Bacteroidia bacterium
ATATGGTACGCAAAATTGTTATTCCCTCTACTCTAAACGACTTTTCGTGGGAAGTAACTCCGCCCGTTTTTACGAGTTTCTGCTCTCGCTGCAATATGATTTGAGTGTTTTTGCAGTTTCACTTCGCGTTTATGGGCAGTTGCGATTCTGTATATGATAGTAGGGTCGAACCACCATCGGATTTTCAAAAATTTGGACATAAAAAAGCGCGGACAAAACTATATTTTTATCTGCTTTCCGTGGTTTAGAACGACCATGCTACCAAATAAATGAGTTTGCCCACGCCAAACGGCGTGAGCGTCATCACTTTACTCTCGGTAGCTTTTTGAATGTTCTAATTTCGGAAAGCTAAGAATATAAGCTATAACGCTTTTTTCTACAATGTCTTATACAATGCGTATTGCTACGCTAAATGTCTGTTTCTTATTTTATATTTTGTTGTTTTATATTTCGGTTGCAAAGTTACAAAAAAAGTTTCATATACAACAAATACTCTTTGAAAACCCAGTGTGGCTACACCAAAACATTACGCCTTCTGGCGTAACGGACGGAAACAAAATCACAATACATCACAGAATTTTGATGCGATTGTCCTGTAAAATTATGATCAAACTAACTTCCCAAGCGTCGCTTTCACACGCTTCATGGCCTCAATGAGCAAATCTTCGGAAGTGGCGTAAGAGAAACGGATGCAGTTGGGCGCGCCAAAGGCTTTGCCGCCTACGGCTGCTACGTGCCCTTCTTCCAAAAGAAACATGGCGAGGTCGGCTGAATCGGCGATCTTTTTGCCATTAAATAAATCACCGTTTACATAATGGGTTTTCCCTATATAATGGGAAACATCCGGGAAGAGATAAAACGCACCTTGCGGTTCGTTGACTTGAAATCCGGGAATATTACGTGCCAACTCCACCATCAAATCGCGACGTTTTTGGAACGCCTGACGCATCGTTTCTACACAATCCTGTGAGCCGAGATAAGCCGCTTCGGCGGCTTTTTGGGCAATGTTGCTTGGTCCGGAGGTGTATTGTCCTTGCAATTTATTGCACGCTGAGGCAATCCATTGCGGCCCTGCCATCCAGCCGAGTCGATAACCCGTCATCGCGTAGGCTTTTGACACCCCATTGACGATGACCACGCGATCGCGCACATTTTTAAATTGCGCAATACTCTCGTGCTTGCCAATATAATTGATGTGTTCGTAAATTTCGTCGGAAATAATCGTGATATCCGGATATTTCGCCAACACCTCTGCCAATTTTTTCAATTCTGTTCTGGAATAGACGCTACCCGTTGGGTTGGACGGTGAACAGAGTATCAACGCCTTGGTTTTCGGCGTAATAGCGGCTTCCAATTGTGCCGGTGTAATTTTGAAATCCTGTTCGATGCCGGCGGTCACGACCACGTTGGTGCCTTCCGCCAGTTTTACCATTTCCACGTAGCTCACCCAGTATGGAGCAGGCACGATGACCTCATCACCGGCACCAATAATACACATCAGCACGTTGCACACCGATTGTTTCGCCCCATTGGAACACACGATTTGCTCGGATTTATAATCGAGATTATTTTCTTTTTTCAGTTTGCTGACAATCGCGTTCCGCAGCGAAAGATAGCCGGGTACGGGCGAATAGAACGAAAAATTATCCTCAATTGCTTTTTTAGCCGCCGTTTTGATGAAATCGGGCGTAAAAAAGTCGGGTTCACCCACACTTAAATTGATCACATCAATCCCTCGAGCCTTCAATTCATTGCTCTTTTGGGACATGGCGAGCGTCTCAGAGGACGAGAGGGCTGCTAAACGTTCAGAAACTTGCGACATATTTTTTTAATTAAAATTACGAATTAACAATTATGGAGTGTCATTTTCATGCAGGTGAATAACTGCAATGACGGGGCAAAGTTACAAAATAATTATGAATTAAAAATTAAGAATAAGAATTAAAAATTATAGTCTATCAAAAAATCATACAAAATCAAAGTTCAAGACAAACTTTTTCGTACCTTTGTCGCAGGAACAAAAATTTATGAAACCATAATGATATGAAACTCTGGCAAAAAAACATACAGGTAGATAAGGAAGTGGAGCTATTCACAGTGGGGAAAGATCGCGAAATGGATCTCTATTTGGCAAAATCCGATGTGCTCGGTTCTATGGCACACATCACGATGCTCGAAAGCATTGGTTTGCTCACTTCCGGCGAGTTGAAAGCGCTTCTAAAAGAGTTGAGAGAAATTTACCAACTCGCTGATTTAGGGCAATTTGTGATTGAAGAAGGCGTGGAAGATGTTCATTCACAAGTGGAATTGATGCTCACGCGGAAATTGGGCGATGTGGGCAAGAAAATTCACAGCGGACGCTCACGCAACGACCAAGTATTGCTGGATTTGAAGCTCTTCACGCGCGAGGCAATTGAAAATTTAGTCGAAGAAATTTCGGCACTGGTCGATGTACTGCTTGCGCAAAGTAATCGCTATAAAGACGTGCTGCTGCCGGGCTACACGCATCTGCAAATTGCAATGCCGTCGTCGTTTGGGCTGTGGTTTGGGGCGTATGCCGAAAGTTTGGTCGATGATTTGCAACTCTTGCAAGCAGCTTACAAAATCACGAATCGCAATCCCTTGGGTTCGGCAGCCGGCTACGGCTCGTCGTTTCCGCTCAACCGTCAGCTGACGACGGATTTATTGGGCTTTGATTCAATGGATTACAACGCGATTTATGCGCAAATGGGACGCGGGAAAATGGAAAAAACGGTCGGTTTTGCCCTCGCCGGCATCGCGGCTACGCTTTCCAAATTGGCATTCGACGCCTGTATGTTCAACAGTCAAAACTTCGGCTTTATCAAATTGCCCGACGAATTTACGACCGGTTCGAGCATCATGCCGCACAAAAAAAATCCCGATGTCTTTGAACTCACGCGTGGCAAATGCAATCTGATTCAAAATCTGCCGCAGCAACTCACTTTGCTGACAAACAATCTGCCATCGGGCTATTTCCGTGATTATCAGCTCACTAAAGAAATATTTTTGCCGGCGTTCGGCGAATTATCTGCCTGCATCCGCATGACAACGCTGATGATGCAATCCATTCAAGTGAACGAAAAAATCTTGGACGACCCAAAATATGCGTTACTGTTCAGCGTCGAAAAAGTGAACGAATTAGTGCTGCAAGGAACGCCTTTCCGCGATGCCTACAAACAGGTAGGCTTGGCGATTGAAGCAGGTGGCTTCACTCCGAACAAAGCTGTTACACACACACACGAAGGCAGTATCGGCAATCTTTGCAATGACAAAATCGCCGCAATGAAACAAGCTATTATCAGCGGTTTTCAGTTTGAAAGGGTCAATGATGCGGTGCAGAAAATTTTGATAGTATGACGTCAACTCAATTAAAACAAATAATCTCTCAAGGCGAAACGACTTCTATCCAATTCAAATCGCGCATTGACAACTCCTATAAAGTTGGCATAGAGATGGTTGCGTTTAGTAATACGCAAGGAGGGATGTTAATCATTGGCGTGAACGACAAAACCGGAACTATTTCAGGATTGTCATTTGAAGAAATTCAGCAAACCAACGCTTTACTTGCCAATGCAGCTTCCGAAAATGTGAAACCTGCCATTGTGATTTCGACTGAAGCAGTGGATATTGACGGTCAATGTATTGTGATTGCGATTATTGCTGAAGGAAAGGATAAGCCGTACAAGGACAATAAAGGGATTATTTGGGTAAAAAATGGCTCTGACAAACGAAAAGTGTTTTCTAACACCGAGTTGCGCGTGATGATGCAAAGTTGTGGTAATCTTGCTGCCGATAAGGACAGCGTAGAGGGTACGTCATACAAAGATGTTGCCGAACCAACGTTGAAAATTTTTCTTTACAAGCGCTATACTGCCGAATGTACTGCAGCCGGAATTGTCAATACTGCTATCCAGGCGACTGAAATTGAGGATTTTGTGCGTGCCATTGGTGTCAATTTTACCATCACGCAATTGCTACAAAATATTTCGTTAATGAATGCTCATGGAGAGCTAACTTTGTCCGGACTACTTTTGTTGGGGAAAAGTATTCAACGCTACAGGCCGGTTTTTACGGTTAAATGCATTTCTTTTGTCGGCAATAGTGTGGCTACTTCTGAGTTCCGCGACAAAATGCCTGACAGCGAAATGGAGGGTAATTTGCTTCACAAATATAATGCCGCAATATCGTTTATCAATCGAAATTTGAAAAGCACGCAGGTTGAACAAAATTTCAATAGCATCGCGCGCTTGGAAATTCCACTTGAGGTTTTTGTAGAGATACTAACGAATTCGTTGATTCACAGAGATTATTATCAAGAAGCCCCTATTCGGCTATTTATTTTTGATAATCGCATTGAAATACATTCTCCGGGCATATTGCCTAATTCTGTTACGGAAGAATCTATCAAGCAAGGTATTTCCAAACCACGAAATCAGTTGTTGTTCGACAACGCCAAATATCTGTTGCCATACACGGGCATCGGCAGTGGCATTATACGTGCCATGAAAAGTTATGATCACATCTCTTTTGAAAATAATTATACCACAGAAGAATTTATAGCAACAATTGTTCGTCCGGATATTCCGGACGAAAGTAACTATGATGGTAACTATGAAGGTAACTATGATGGTAAAGAAGGTAACTATGATGGTAAAGAAGGTAACTATGATGGTAAAGAAGGTAACTATGAAGGTAACTATGATGGTAAAGAAAGTAACTATGATGGTAACTATGATGGTAACTATGATGCCGCGAAAAGTGTATATGATGGTGTATATGATAAAAAAATCCTTGTTTTCGCTGAAATTCCCAAAAGCCGCCAGGAAATTATGAATTTAATTGGAATCAGTACACAGACAAAGAATTATGAACGTCATATCGCACCGCTTCTTGAAAAAGGATTATTAGCAATGACTGTGCCGGATAAACCTAAAAGCAAGAATCAGAAGTATATAACAACGGAAAGGGGAAAAATGATATTAAAAAAGCAATAGAAGATGATACAAAAAATTGCCAATTATTTGTTCTTATTGCTGGGTGTTGTGTTATTGCAAGCCTGCGACGAAAACGCGCGATCGCCCATTCCGGATGTGTCTGTATATTTTACAATTGATTTGAATTATTTGGATAGGGAGTTGGGAGCAGGAACAGCACCTGCGGCAAAATCATTTACAGAACCTCGCCGAAAATCCGAAGAAGGCAAAATTGGTTTTGGAGGTCTTTTAGTCATTAATGGATTCAGCACGAATGGTGCTTCCGTCAATCTTTTTGCATACGACTTGGCGTGTCCATCAGAAAATCATCCAGTGAATAGAAATGTGAGAGTCGTTCCTGACAATGCAGGCAAAGCGATTTGTCCTAACTGCGGTGCCGTTTTTATAACAGCTTATGGCATGGGTATGCCTGAATCGGGGTCGAAATTTCCGCTTAAATCGTATTCTGTTCGACAATCAGGTTATGGAGGAATGGAATATATTGTTAGAAATTGAGCCCCATTAACCATTATTAGATCCTATTCAGGACTTTCTTAATCAAGTCATTAAACGAGCCTTTGTAATCCGTATTCATTTCGCCGGAATAACGTCCGGCAATAATCAGACACGCTGTCATCGCTTTGTGTCCCATCAAAGCGGCTAAACCGGTCAGGGCGGCACTTTCCATTTCATAATTGCAGATTTTTAAGCCGTCGGATTCAAACGATTCTAACAGACTGTTTTGTTCGGGATAGCTCAACCCTAAACGCACGTGACGCCCTTGTGGGCCATAAAAACCGCTTGCTGAAACGGTAATGCCGCGAATCATGTCGTGCCCGACGCGATTCAACAACTCTTCGTCGGCGCGTACAAAATAAGGAACTGCTCGATGCATGCTCCAATTGGTGTGTTGAACGAATTTCTTGGTCAAGTTCCAATCATTCAATTGGTCGCCAACGGCATAAAAAAACAGCAAGCCATCCATTCCCATGGAAATTTCCGAGGCCACATACGAGCCAATCGGACAAAAAGGTTGCAGACCACCCGACGTGCCAATCCGCACCAAAGTCAGCTGTCGAAAGGATTCGGCTTTCACTTCCCGCTTTTGCAAATCAATATTTGCCAAAGCGTCCAACTCGGTCATCACAATATCCAAATTGTCGCAGCCAATGCCGTGCGACAAAGCGGTGATGCGCTTGCCTTTGTACATGCCCGTAATGGTGCGAAATTCCCGACACTGCTGATCAAATTCAACAGAGTCGAAAAAAGACGCCACAAGCGGCACCCGCTCGGGGTCGCCCATCATCACAATTTTATCGGCCAACTGCTCCGGTTTCAAATGTAAATGAAAAACGCTCCCATCAGCATTGATGGGCAGTTGGTCGGAAGGAATGCTCCTCCCGTCATTGCGGGCTTGACCCGCAATCTCCTCATTCAATAGTGTTGCTCTCATTTTCATGGGATTGCGGGTCAAGCCCGCAATGACAATTATTTTTTAGGGGGCTTCGCAATGGTTGCTCGCATGCCGGTGTCCGCTTGGATGTTATTCATTTTATAATAATCCATGATACCTAAATTGCCGCTCCTGAAAGCATCTGCCATCGCTTTGGGCACTTCGGCTTCGGCTTCAATCACCTTTGCACGGGCTTCTTGCGCTTTGGCACTCATTTCTTGTTCCAAAGCCACCGCCATAGCGCGACGTTCCTCTGCTTTTGCCTGTGCAATATTCTTATCTGCCTGCGCTTGATCCATTTGCAATTCTGCACCGATGTTTTTACCGATGTCAATGTCGGCGATGTCGATGGATAAGATTTCAAACGCCGTCCCGGCATCCAAGCCTTTTTGCAACACCACTTTGGAAATGCTGTCCGGATGCTCCAACACATCTTTGTGAGAGTCTGCCATCCCGATAGACGAAATAATGCCCTCGCCCACGCGTGCGATGACCGTTTCTTCGCCGGCACCACCGACTAGTTGTTTGATATTCGCGCGCACCGTGATACGGGCTTTCACCAACAACTGAATACCGTTTTTCGCCACCGCTGCAATGGGAGGCGTGTCAATCACTTTCGGATTCACCGACATTTGAACCGCCTGAAACACATCGCGTCCGGCCAAATCAATCGCTGTCGCCATTTGAAAAGTCAAGTCGATATTCGCTTTTGCGGCAGAAACCAAGGCGTGAACCACCCGTTCCACGTGCCCACCGGCCAGGTAGTGCGCCTCCAATTCGTCGCGCGTAATGTTCTTGAGCCCCGCTTTATGCGCCTCAATCATCGCATTGACAATCACAGGGGGCGGCACCTTTCGCAGGCGCATCAAAAAGAGCTGCAACAGCGAGATATTAACCCCCGAAGCCTTGGCTGTAATCCACAGCACCACAGGCACATAATGCAAAAATAGCAACAGAAGCACAATCGCCGCTATCACCAAAACAAACCAGAAAAATGCTTGATCCATAAATATTTCATTTAATAATTTGCCTCAAAGTTAGGCATTTTTTTCATAGAAACCAAATTTTATCGAATTATTTTAAGTTTTCGCGAAATCGGCTCCTTATCTTTGTCAAAATGAAAAAATGGCGTATCTTTGCAGAAATTTTGCATCTGTTTTGCAGCCCATTACGTGAACACGAAAAATAGTTGCAAAAAATATTGCATTATTCAAAATAATGGTTTACCTTTGCGGTTAGGAAGCGCGATAAACCAAAACATTTTAATTGTATGACGAAGAAAAATTTAGGGCGTTTCATGGACCTGACAACGGATTTTGGGTTCAAAACAGTTTTTAGCGAGAAAAACGAAGAACTGTTGCTCAGCTTTTTGAATGGGATTTTTGAGGGTCGGAAAGTGATTGTTAAAATCAACCATCTGCGGCTCAAGCAGTTGGGTAACAGTCCCGAAGACCGCGATGCGATATTTGATTTGTATTGCACGGATGAGGATGCCAACCATTACATTGTGGAGATGCAAGTGGCTCAACAGAAGAACTTTATGGACAGATGTCTGTATTATGCAGCGATGGCCATCCAAGCGCAAGTCCCAAAAGGCGAGTGGGATTACGGATTGAAGCCGTTGTATGTCATTTCGATTCTGAATTTCAACTTGTGGGACGACAACACGGATTGCATCAATCATCATTCGCTGATGAATGAGAAGACGCTGACGGTTTCGAGCGATAAGTTGCAATTGATTACGGTAGAGTTGCAAAAATTCACTAAATCGATAGCAGAAGTGGGAGATAGTGATTTATACAAATGGCTGTTTTGCATGAAGCATCAGTCAGAGTTCTTGGAGCAACCTGCAGAGATTCAAGGCAAGATATTTAATGAATTATTTGCAATAACAGAGTTAAACAAATTAAATAAGAAAGATATGGAAACGTATGAATTAAGTGAGAAAAGGCGGTATGACTACCAGTTGACGGTGGACTATGCCGAGGAAAAAGGGTTGGAAAGAGGCAGGATGGAAGGTCGGATGGAAGGCGAGAAAAAAGGTCGACACGAAGGTGAGAAGAAAGGTCGATACGAAACTACTCTTTTCATTGCAAAGCAGATGAGAGAAAACGGTGCTTCTTTAGAGTTCATTGTGGCCACAACCGGACTTACTCCCGAACAGTTGAAGAAAATTTAGCGAAAAAGCGAAACGAACAGAACTGATGCGTGTACAAAATAATAACTTTGTCCTTATTTCATAGTGGACAAAGTTATTATTTTTCTTCATTTTGATGCGGTTGCCCCTACCCATAAGATTTCGATTGTCAAACAATCATTCTTTCGTTCCCCGCATAATTCCGGTGTCTTCATCGCTATTATTCGTCCGTTTCATGCCCGATTTCAGTTGCTTGCCAAAATTGAGATTGAAGCTGCCTTTCACGAAAAACGTAGGCGTTTTATCGCGGGTCACAACGTCGGCTTTGACCGGATTGAGGGCTGCCCAATTTTCATTTTTCCCATCCCCAACCGGCGTACTTACTCCCAATAAGAGTATCCAGGCCGGCTTTTTATAGCCTGCTGTGACTCCAAAACTTTGCTTGCTGTTGATGAGCTGTTCGCCATACACATACCGATAGGGCGTAACCGTAGCAAAATTGGCAATGTAGTTTTTGTATGCAAGGTCAAGATTTACACGAAATTCCTGCATGTTGTAGGTATGATGATAATTGCTTCCATCGCTGATGAAACGGTTGATTTTGGGTGTAACCGACAAGCTGATATAATCTTTCCACGGTTTCAGCTTCAAGGTTATTTCAGCTCCCAGATTCTGAAACGATTTTTGATTTTCATACGTGCGGACAAACAGACCATTTTTATACAGGACAGATTCCATAATCGGCTTAAACTCATAGTCATAACTCAATAAGGCGTCAAACCCAAAAATTCCTTTGCTGTAGCCGGTTGCAAAATTTTGATTGAATGATTGAAACGATTTCAAATCCGGATTTCCTCTGCGCACTTGCAAGGGGTCTATGGCTTGCTCCACGTCATTCAAATAAGCCAACGACGGCGTGTGATTCTGCAATTTAACATTGTAGTGAAAATAGAGATTGTTGTTTGGATTGTAAGTTATGCGAGCAGAGGGTTGCAGCGCGTATTGTTCGATGTGGCTGTTGTCTTGCGTGTAATAAAAGCGTGTGGCGGTCAAATTTGCCAGATAGCCCCATTTGCCTGCTTTCAGTTGATACTCGGCATAGGCGTTTGTTTCGCTTTGTAGCATTGATACATCGGCAACAGAGGTTCCTTGATGGTATTCATTGTCGGTATAAGCCTGCAAATGCTTCAGCCCGCCGGTCAATTTGCTTGCGCCGATTGTTTTTTCGTAAATTCCTTCGACTATCACAGAATATTTATCGCCAAAAACAGTTGAATTTATATCGTTTTCTACGCTATCTTCCCGCTTTTCTTGATAAGTGCGTGTGTTTTTAGAATCAAGATACGTCCCAACAACATTGAATATCAGCAGTTGATTATGTTTCAAATGGCGTTGAAAATATAAATCCAAAGCGGGCGAGTGAGTATATTCCGTTGAAAGGTCGGAAATAAACAGGGGCGTATCGGAATCAGAAGTGATGAGTTTGCTTCTGCGACTTTCGTAGGTTGAAGGAAACGAGTTGTCGCTGTACCGAAATTGTGCGCTGAAAAAATATTTGTCTTTTTCTAAAAGACTGTAATTCAAGTTAGTATAAATCCGTTTTTTGTCAAAAGTGGTCGGCTCGCCGATTTCCAAACGGTGCAATTCGTGGTCGGGAAACACCAAGGTTTCATCGTAACCGCGTATCCAGTCTTGTTTGATGTGCTGATAGTTTACATTCGCTGAAAATTCCGATTTCTTGTGATTGAATTTCACCGCCAACTGGTCCATTGCGAACGTTTTAGGTCCACCAAGATTGTTCATCACATTTGCCTTGATATTTCCGCCCGATTCGTTGCGGCGAGTGATGTAATCAATGACGGCACCGGCATTGCCGTAGCGAGCACCCGGATTGTCGTGATACTCCACACGCACAATATCTTCGGGTTTAAGAGCGGTTATTTCGGCATTCGTAACCATCACTCCATTGATGCGCAATTGCACTTCGCCGTTGCCCGACATGGAAACCTCATCCGTTGTCACATCCACTATGATGCGCGGCAGTTGCAGCTTATTCAACAAATCAATGCCGCCGGTAGAGGTTTTGATTTGTTGTTGCGACGGCAAAATCAATTTGCGATCGACCTTGTCGATGACCGATTTTGCCTTAACGGTTACTTCGCCCAATTGCACCTCCGTTTGTTGTGCAAAAACAGACTGTGTCATTGCTAAAATTCCTGCGAACAGGGATAAAAATACTTTTTTCATTGTCTTTCAAAAATTTATTGTTAATTCAAAAGAATCCTGTCGACCGGGCTTCTACTTTGAAGACAAATGAAAAGAAAAAATATTTTATGGTAAGAAATCCGCATCTCTCCACATCGGAAATCTTTCGCGAAAATTAACCAGCAATTCTTTACTGATTTTGGTGGTGATGACCGCTTCCTGATTAGCCTCTGCCGAAGCGCGTGCTTTTCCCCAGAAGTCAAACAAGACGGAATTGCCTGCGTGGGCGGTGCCATTGCCATCTTCGCTCGTGCGATTGACGCCGCACACATAGCACCAATTTTCGATGGCGCGCGCTTGCAACAGAGTTGTCCAGATATAATCGCGCGTTCGAGGCCAGTTGGCGGTGCATAACAACAGATCGTAGGCGCAATTTTGATTGCGCATCCAAGTCGGGAATCGCAAATCGTAACACACAATCAGACGAATATTCCAACCTTTGTAAGTAATGATCGGACGCGTGGTGCCGGCTGCCAACAATTTATTTTCGCCACCGATGCGAAACAAATGGCGTTTATCCACAAAAACAGGCGACGTGTGGGGCGCAATGAAAAAGCCGCGATTGAAGATTTTCCCATCCGCATTTTTAGCCAAAAAACTGCCTGCAATAGCCAAATCCAATTCATCAGACCACGCTTGAAGGGCTTTAACCGTCGCGTCATCATTGGATTCTGCCAAATCTACGGCAGTCACAGAAAAACCGGTAGTGAATGTTTCCGGCAAAACAGCCAAGTCGGATTGACCTTTCAATGGCTTGAGAAGCGAATAAAAATGCTTCAAATTAGCCTCTTTATTTTCCCAAACAATCGGTGATTGTACTATGCTTATTCTAAGTTCATTCATAAATTATAACTTTTATCAGGGTATTGCACCTCTCCTGAACTTGATTCAGGATTTTCAATGACATATTATATGGAGAATTGCTCAGGATGTTTGCCTTGAATATCTTTGTACATAGCCTTGATGTGCAGCATATCCTGCTCGTTGTTGCCTGTTGGCTTAAAATTTTCCAAAATTCCTATACTTTTATTGGCATAATCCAAATACGCGAGCGAAATAGGGACACCGGCGTCCAGCGCGATATAATAAAATCCTGTTTTCCAATGGGCGTTTTCGGAACGCGTGCCTTCGGGCGTGATAGCTAATTGGAGGTTGTCGTTATTAGCAAAATCTTGTTTCAGCAATTCGGTCAGTTCCGACCTGTTGTTGCGATCAACGGGAATGCCACCCAAAGCTTTCAGCAACAAATTGAGCGGAAAAAAGAACAAGCTTTTTTTCATCAGATAACGCAGATTGCCGCCTACTGATTGAAAATAGATTATTCCAATCAAAAAGTCCCAATTGCTGGTGTGAGGAGCCACGCAGAGGACACATTTCGGAGGAATAGGTGCTTGCAGATTGACTTTCCAGCCCATTATTTTGAACACAAAAGTATAAAAATTTCGCATTATGACCCAATTTGGATGCAAAGATACGAAAAAATTCATACCTTTGCGGCCTAATTCTAAAAGAAAGATTATGTCTTGTCAATTATTACAAGGAAAAAAAGGGGTCATTTTTGGTGCCCTGAACGAAGCCTCCATTGCGTGGAAAGTGGCCGAAAAAGCGGTGGAAGCGGGTGCGCAAATCACATTGTCGAACACGCCGATGGCCCTTCGCATGGGTGAAGTGAACGCGTTGGGCGAAAAGTTGAACGCTAAAATCATCCCTGCCGATGCCACCAGCATCGAAGATTTAGCAAATGTGTTCAAAGAATCGACCGAAATTCTCGGCGGTCAAATTGATTTTGTGCTGCACTCCATTGGTATGTCGCCAAACGTGCGCAAAAAACGGACTTATGACGATTTGGATTACACGATGTTGAGCCAAACGCTGGATATTTCGGCTGTTTCGTTTCACAAAATGATTCAACAAGCCCGCAAATTAGACGCGATTTCGGAGGGTGGATCCATTCTGGCACTGTCCTACGTGGCGGCACAACGTACTTTTTACGGTTACAACGACATGGCAGACGCCAAAGCCCTGTTGGAATCTATTGCACGCAGTTTCGGCTACATCTACGGACGCGAAAAGGGTGTGCGCGTGAACACGATTTCGCAATCGCCCACCATGACAACCGCCGGATCCGGCGTCAAAGGCATGGATCAACTGTTTGATTTCGCCAATAAAATGTCGCCGCTCGGCAATGCTTCGGCCGATGAGTGTGCCGATTATTGCATCGTAATGTTCTCCGACTTGACAAAAAAAGTGACCATGCAAAACTTGTTTCACGACGGTGGATTTTCCAGCATGGGGATGAGCCTTCGCGCTATGAACCAGTACAGCAAATCGCTTGATGAGTTTAAAGACGAAACAGGCAAGATTATTTACGGATAATTCGCGGAATTAAGCTAAGAAGGATGTTGATACTGACGAAGGTATAGTAACTACAACTATTGCTTTGAATTATTTGACATTGCCAATTAATGCATTGTACAAATTCGACATTGCCGCCGATTCTAAAATTCTTGTTTTTGCCGGTCCTTATTTGGGTTATGGCCTTTCCGCCAGTCAAAAAGTTAAATTGGATGGTGTGGAGGTAACTATAGATGACACTGTCAAATTCGGTTCAGGAGAAGACGATATTAAAGCTTTTGATTTTGGAGTAAATGGTGGTATTGGTTATCAATTTACCAACTATTTCATCAAAGCTCAATACAACTTGGGGTTGGCAAATATGACTAATACCGACGAGGCTTCAATTAAAAACACCAACATTGGCGTTACTGTTGGCTATATGTTCTAAGCAAACAATTGATATTGAAATGAGATAGAAGCGGCAGATGCGAGAGCATTTGCCGCTTTATTTTCGTTCTACGAGGTTGTTTTGTTTAGAAAATGAGGTAGGAATGAGGTTTAAGATCACATGATGGGCTATGATTCTCTAAAAAATCATAGCCCATCATAAAAATCACACGAAACACAGTTCAGACAACTACAAACTACGTACGCACCTAACCGTTATAGATTCAAAGCTACCTGCAGTAGTATATTGCATTTGAGGAGTAGGGTCCGCATAGAAAAGTGTATATGGCGTGGTGTGTAAGCTCCACCATATACCCATACTATCCCACGCACTCGGATATGTTGGCTGCACCATCGGAAAACAAGCTGTCGCGTATTCACCGTGTCGTTGGTGAGGTAATTTACTTCGGCAACGGTGGCATACAAATAGGAAGCTCCCAACACCGTTTCCTGCAGCAACACCATCAAGCCGCTACTCGCATTGGTAATCGCGGTATAATCGGCGCTCGCAGTGCCTGTGCTGTAAGGCACATAAACATTCGTGCTCCCAAGATCAACTTTATAGGTCACCGAATCGGATTGAGCTTTCCAAGAAACGGTGTATGCGCCCGCAACATGCGGAAAACCAGTCGCACCATTCGGTACCGAATCCAGCAGGTTGAGTGTTCCCGTCGATTTCAGATTACTCAAAGCCAATTCTTTAATCACATACGTCTTGTTTTTGTTCTGATTTTGAGCCTTGAACACAATCCGTGACAGGGCGTGCTTGAAATTCAATTGGGCGCTCGGGCTGCTTGCAAAAGTCAAATCCACACTTTTAGTCACCATGAAGTCCTCTTGTGGATTAACCTGACTGTCGCCGTCCCATCGCGGAACGGTGTATTTAATCTCGGGGCCGGCGGCAGGAGGAATCGTGACTGAGGGCGCCTGTTTCAAACCTGTCGTTACGTTCACACTGGACGCGGGCGAGTAAGCGAAGAAATCCACGGAGTCTTTTGCCGGCCAGTTGGCTTTCGGGAAATAATCCCACGTAGCACCCCCATCCTCTTCACCGCGCGTCACGGTCACGCCGTTCAGCACATAACCGTCATAAACCGTTGGCGTTGCGGCAGGATGGCTTCACGCCGAGGTGGTGAACGAAGTCATCGACCCTGCGGTGGTCACACTTGCGCGGAGCTGTTTGTCCGCGAACGTCTTGAAGGAAATCTCCCTCTCACTACTCTGCAACGGATTGTTTTGATACAAATCGGTTGCGCAACTGCTGCTCAAAGCTACTAACCCGAGCAGACTAACACAAATTTCTTTCTTTTTCATGTCTTTCTAAAATTTTTTTTTTGTAATTATTTTTCTTTCGTTGTTCATTATTCGTTATGCATTGTTCATTATTTTGCCCTTCGGGCAATCCGTTAGGATTGCATCGCTCGGTAGCATTGCCCATGCCTCATGCACCCCGCGCCGAGGTATGCGGCCATTGGCGATTTGGGTTGCATACCTACATGCCGCGAGGTGTGGAGGTACTGATTTTCTACCGAGCGATGCATGCCTACCATGCAGAGATGTGATATTCGTGCGGGAAAGGCGTGTTGGCCAACGCGACCCCATAGAAAGGCGTGTTAGCATGGGGTGTCTCCGCTCCGCAAAGCGGTCTAACGCCCACTTTGCGGAGCGGAGACACCCCATGCTAACACGTCTTCCTCCAATTGCTCCCTACGGAAGAACGCCGTCCCTGCGGGACAAGGGGCGAAAGCCAAGTCAAACTTTTCATATAATTTGAGAGAGATGGTCAGCCAAATAGAGGGGTAAATTTAGCAAATCATCATCATTAGTCACATTTTTCAATGAAAGTCGTACAGACAATTCCGGCACATATTTTTTACGATACTCTGAAAAACTTTTCGACTTAACGCTCAGCGACGACTTTGCTTCTATCGGGACAATTTTTTGTGAGTGCTGTATGATAAATTCAACTTCGGCAGTATTGCCTGACGTCCAATAAAAAATGTCACTTCCAAACTGACGCTCAAGCGATTGTAGAACGTAATTTTCTGTTAGAACCCCCTTAAATTCTATAAATAAGCGATCGCCGGTCATGATTGTTTCCGGGTCTAATCGAAATTTTGTACGCAATAGACCCACATCCAGCAAATATAATTTGAAAGCGGATGAATTTTTGCATGACGACAGTGGCAAGCGAAGTGTTTGAACTTCAAAAATCCGATGTACCAGACCTGCAAGCGTCAACCATTCTACAGCATCTTCATAGTCACGTGCCCGTGCGCTTTTCTCTATCATGGCATATTTGAACTTGCGGTCTTCTTTTCCCAAATTGTCCTGAATGGTATTCCAAAGTTTGTGAACTCGTGGGATGTCCTTACTATTAAACAGCTTCTGGCATCCCGCCGCAGCATAAATATATTTTGTATGCTTCAATAAGTTGATTATGAATTATTTCCGGAACAAAATCAATCTTTTCGTTCAATGCTTCCACCTGTTGTTGAAAGAGCAGCGAAAGCCGTTCATTATAGAGGACAAGAAACTCCTTGAATGAAACGGGAAAAAGCGTCATGAAATCAACCTTGCCGACAGGGAAAGAGTTTTCTTCACGTTTGAGAGCTACACCAAGCAATGAACCGGCACAGACGATAGCCTGTGCAATGGATTGCTCTTCCACGCTTCTAAATCTTTTAATATGTCCCGTTTTATTTCCATATCTATTAATTTTTGGCAAAGATACACATTTTTAATATGAATAACGTGATGGCTTGCATTTTTCAGGACAACCGCATCAAAATTTCCCCCAAAAAGCTTACCTTTGCACCTCCATGGGACATAGCATAGATTATTACATGGAGGAGGTAGAAGATCCTCGCGTGCAAGGACGTTGCTTGCACTTGTTGTCGGACATTTTAGTAACCGCAGTGTGCACCGCGTTGATTATCAGGACATGCATTTGTTTGCTAAGGAGCGGGGGCATTTGTTGCCGGAGATATTACAACTGCCCCATGGCGCACCATCTCTGGATACCTTTGGACGGGTTTTTAGGCTCATCGAGCCCACAGCACAAACTTGTTTGGAAACTTACGGTAAAGAAATCTTAGGGGCTAAATCTTTTTTTCAGGTGCTATTATTTAGTCAGTTTGTAAAAATCCGCAGAGATAAGGCAATTACTTGAATAAAACGCTCTCTAACGGGAAAAACACTCTTTTTTAGAGTTTTAATGCTAAGGACAAACCGGCGCTGTTTGCGTCATAATAAGGCGAAAACGCGATTTTGTCGGATTTTGAAAATGGTTGCCAATTTTTGAACGGCTCTAAATAATAGATTAAATTGGTGGACAAAATGCCTATTCCTGCACCGGCAAGCACGTCGGAAACCCAATGTTTGCGGTTCGTAACGCGCAACGCCCCGATTGCTGTGGCAACAACAAACCCGCTGTAGGCAATGGGCTTGTTCGTTTCTTTAAACTCGTGATACAAAACGGTTGCGCCGACAAAGGCAACACTCGTGTGTCCTGACGGAAATGAATTGCGAGCACCCGCGTTGGGACGCTGTTCGCGAACGGTGTATTTCAATGTTTGTGCCACAACGGCGCAGGTTAATTGAGAAAATGCCAAATATTTAGTTTGATTCCAAACACTATTTTTTGCCTTAACGCCTGCTATATCAGCAATATACATGCCCAGCATCGGCGAATATTGTAAATAATCATCCACCTTGATATGCGTTTCGGGAAAGTCGGCAGATAGTTTATGATTAAAATCCGGAAAAGCCACCAAGACGCTCCCCGCCACAAGCAATGACGTCGGCAATAAATTTTCTTTTGCCGAAAAATGCGTATCGGCAAACAAGCTGTCTGTCGGTGCTTGTGCAAACGAAAGCGAGGGCACAAACAAGGCACAAAGACAAAACAAAATCAGCCGATACAATCTAAATTGTGCTGCCATTCGAGTTTGCGAGTTTGACTTCTTCCAATGTTATGGGCAAACGTTTTTCATAAACCAATCGACAGCCTTTGTCGGTGATAATAATATCGTCTTCCAAGCGGATGCCACCAAAGTCGAGGTAGCTTTTCACGGCTCCAAAATTGATAAAATCCGTGTTAATTTTCTCTTTTTCCCATTTTTCTATCAACTGTGGCACAAAATAGATGCCCGGCTCAACGGTCAACACGTGTCCTGCTTCCAATCGTTTGCCAAAACGCAGGCTTTTGTAGCCAAACAGCGTGTCGCGCGTGATTTCGTCGTCGTAGCCGACCAATGTTTCGCCCAAATTTTCCATGTCGTGCACGTCCAAACCCATGGCGTGTCCCAGTCCGTGGGGCATAAACAGGGCGGGAGCACCGGCGTCAAGTGCCGCTTCCGTGTCGCCTCTCATCAACCCCAAATCGCGCAAACCTTCAAAAATAATTTTGTAAGCATGGCGATGTACCGATTTATAAGTAATGCCCGGACGTGCCATCGCAATTGACTCGTTGTTGGCTTTCAACACGATATTGTAAATTTCCTGTTGCTTTTGAGAATAATTGCCGTCTACAGCCGTTGTGCGCGTAAAATCCGAGGCGTAATGATTCAGATTTTCCGCCCCGGCA
>BNTP01000020.1 GCA_025996695.1 Bacteroidia bacterium
GGATTTTATTTGTCGGCGTGCCCATTCGTAATCATAATAGGTGGCGGCATCAATGGAGCGTTTCTCGTCGGCACCGCCATACCAGCCTGTGCCACCGTTTGCTCCGTCGAACCAAAATTCAAAAATGGGACCGTAGTTGGATACCAATTCTTCGATTTGCGCGTGATAGGTTTGCACGTATTCCGGTTTGCCGTAGTTGGCGTTATTTCTGTCCCAAGGGGAGAGATAGAAACCGACTTTTAATCCGTATTTATTGCAAGCATCCACTAAATCGCGGACGACATCGCCTTTACCATCTTTCCAAGGAGCATTTTTGACGCTGTATTCGGTCGTGGCGGTAGGCCATAAACAGAAACCGTCGTGATGTTTGGTTGTGATCACAATGCCTCGCAATCCGGCCGCTTTGATGATGCGTGCCCACTGTTCGCAATCCAAATTTTCGGGATTGAACGTGGACGCAGGTGTGTTGCCAAAGCCCCATTCCAAATCGTTGAACGTGTTGAGTCCAAAGTGCACAAAGGCATACATCTCTGTTTGATGCCAAGCGACTTGCTCCGGTGTGGGTATCGGAGGAATTGGAGCAGGAGGAGTGACTGCGAACGTGTTGGTAGTCATGCCAAGCAGTCCTATCCAAATGAGTGTCTGATATTTTTTCATCATTTATTATTTTTTGGACAAAGGTACGCAATAATTTTAATATTTGCTTGTAATTCGTGAATTTTTTGTATCTTTGCACCCGAAATTATCGGCGGGATGTAGCTCAGCCCGGTAGAGTACACGTCTGGGGGGCGTGTGGTCGCACGTTCGAATCGTGTCATCCCGACAATTCCGGATATTTGAAGTCGTGCGGGAATGCGCTTTTCCGTGCCGACGATTTCCAACTGATTGACAAACTTGTAGATATTATGGTTTGTGCTGATGAATGCCTGTTCTAATCGCTCTTCTGTAAATTTCATGGCTGTGATAAATGCCTTATTATAGTATCAAAATTATCAGAATGTTTTTTCAGGTCAGTCAAAATCTGTTTACACATAGCATCATTAAAAGCAAAATCCCCATCAGATAAGCATTTTTCTCCCTTTTCATTAACTGTTTCCTTTACGTGTCCTAACCGATTTCTTTTCTTAAGAATTTCTTCCTCATATTGATTTATGCTTACTTCTAATGATTTTATTTCGGTTTTCACTATGTTTTTAACTGTTCTCCATTTATGACTTGCTTCAAAATCTCTGCTTTCTATTAGTTGGTCTAACGGAGACTTTTCAAGGGCTTCAAGTTTTTTCTTTATATCCGCCATTAATTTTTCTTTTCTTTCGGTAAGAAATCTATTAGAAGTATCTGCTTCTTGTTTGGCTAAGTACAATGATATTATTTGCTTCATTTTATCATCAAAATCGCTGACTTCCGCCATTACCAGCCCCCGCATATTATTCAAATCCAATACTTTTTTTACGGTTACGTTAATAATAGATTTTACTTTTGATAAAAAAGCATCGGCTGTTCGTGAAACACAGTAAACACCGTCTATTTCTTGGTCATGGATTGCTTGTCGTAGTTCTGGAATTGTCGAAGACGAATAAAAAACAATATCAGTATAAATTTGGTTATCTCTTATTTTTTTAATTAATGAGGAACCAATTTCATTATCGCTTAATTTATAGTCCATTAATATCAAATCATAGTCTTCATATTTGATTGTATCAAAATTATCTCCACCTTGCTCTATTTGTGGGTCGGAAAATTTGAATCCCAAATTTTCTACATAATCTTTTATATCTTCAACTAATGGTTCCATCGAATCCATTTCATTCTCAAACCAAAGGATACTATACTTTAAATTCATTTTTTAAGCCGTATTAATATTTCAAATCCATTTTTATAATCTCTATTGACATTGATATTTCCATTCAATTCTTTAACAATTGTTGCTACATGATACAAACCTAAACCTGAGCCATTGGTGGTGGTTACTCCTTTCTCAAATATGTCATCAGGATTTTGAATGTCTTTGGATAAACCTACTCCATCATTTGCAAAAGAAAATTCCACTTCCTTATCAGTAGTTTCATTTATGTGAATAAAAAAGTTTTTTGCCCCAGCTTTTATAGAATTACTAATAAGATTATCAAGCAAAACACTTATCTCAATAGGTTTAAATAGAATGATAAAGCCCGACTTTGAATTATCTTTAAAATGCACTTTGATATCGGTAAAAAATTCCTTAAAAACACCCTCTGCATATTGTTCTATAAACGCAATAATATCTGCATTTATTTTTTCTCCAGCCGAATTAAAATTAGCTTTCGTTGCAAATCTTGATATTGAAAGTATTTTATTATTAGCACGTGTTATAGCTTCAACAACTTTCTTGACTTCATTAATATCTACACCCCCTTTATTCAAAGATTTAGAAAGGCGATTTAACCAATTCTGTATGGTTGAGGATTGAACGCCAATATCATGGTGATAATTGATTATCTTGTCTTTGTCAAGTGTTTGAATGGATTGTAAAAAAAGATTTTGTTTGGTTCTCTGCACCAATTGTTTTTCAACATTTTCTTTCTTTTCTTTTTCAACATCAAGTTCTTTTTCAATTTCTTTTTTAACAGAAATTAGAGTTTTTACATGCTGTTCAGCTTGTTTTGCTTGTTTTACAAGTTCCGGATTATTTGTTTCTTCTGCAATTCGGGAAAAATTCTTTGCAATTTGAGTGACACTTTTTTCTTGCCGACTATCAATAATGTCAAGGAATTTTTCATCATACTCTGCATTAAGAATATCTTTTGTTTTTGTGAGACTTGCTATTATATCAAGAATTTCACTTTTAACATCTTCAGGATTAAGTTCCGGATTGATTTCTCCTGTTTCTTTGTCGGTACGTTCATCACCCCATTTTATTATGTCAACCGCATATTTTTCTAAACGTCGCAACGCCTTTTCGGTAAATAATTCAACTAATTGCTTATAATCTTCATCTTTTATCAATCCTCCATCTCTACTTGTTGTTTCTCTAAATTTATCAGGATTATTGTATATTGATATTCTTCCCGTTAAATCGCGAGTTCCCAAAAAGCGATTATAACCTTGTTGTTTCCGCTTGTCAATACCTAAAATATCTTCGCCCGGTTCTCCATACGGATATATCCTAAACCCATTTTTATACATGAAAACAGAACCGTATTTGATGGGTTCCACGCCCATCAATTTAGTAAAAGTTGCTTTCGCATTTCTGCTAAGCTGAAATAATTGAATATTTATGTCAGAAATTTGATAAGGATTTTTCTCTTTAATTCTGTATATTAATTGTCCTCTATCTGTAAGGGTTGTCTGAATTACACCTCCGTTTTCTACAATATCAACTTCTATTTGGGTCGTTTTTAATCCAAGTGTTTCAAATATGAAATTCTTAATATTTCCATTTACTTTATCACGTTCGGTTATCTCTTTTTTATCTTGGAGTATTTCATCTTTTGCGACTATCTCTATATCAAAGTTTTGTATGTCATTTTCTTGTATTGGATTTATAAGTTTTTCGAGCGAACGCTTTAATTTTAATATTCTCTCCCTATTCCATTCATCACGTAATTTAGAAATCGACAAAATAGTCCCTGTATCCAAAGAGCAACTTGTTTTAGTCAAAGCCCTATGGGTAACAGGAATATTAATAAATTCCTCTTTTGCATCTTGTTCAAATTTTTCCCAATTAATCTTTAAAACTTCTACTTTTGAATTATTTGTGTGTGTGTTTGAAACAAGGGTTAAAGATGCTCCTAATTTATCACAAGAGAACCTCCCAATTCCTTTGGCACCTGCAAATATTCGTTTGTTTTTAATTTTATCTCTATAATCATCATTTTCAGTTCCTTCTTTTTTTGCGGAATAGCCAACAAATAACCATTTATTTTTCAAGTCTTTTTCATCCATTCCCTTACCATCATCAATAATAATAATTTTGGCTTTTAATGGATTATATTGGTTTTCAAAAATCACTTTGACATGTTTAGCATTGGCATCGAATGAGTTTTTTACCAATTCAAAAACGGCAACAAATTCATCTGTAATTAATTCTTTACCAATTAAATTTTTGAGTGCTGAGCTGATTCTGAAATTCATTTGATTTTCCATAATTACATTTCTTTTAATGCTAATCCTGCCAATTCTGCAAACAAAGGAGGAATAGCGTTACCGATTTGGGTATATCTTGGCACTTCTACTTTACGCAAATTTCCTCCGGTTGTATATTTCTTTTTAATTTCATACCAATCCGGAAATGTTTGTATTCTGGCATATTCTCTTACTGTTAAAATACGAGGTTCTGAATAATGAATATAATCATCGGGATGTGTGGTTAATGTTGGACTTACTCCTTCCCCGTCAAGAATGGTAATTCCTCTTTTTTTTATATCCCATTTTTCTCTTTCTTTGTTTCCAATCTTTTTGTTTTTATAAGGGTATAGACTTAATAA
Organism: Bacteroidia bacterium; assembly: GCA_025996695.1. Taxonomy (GTDB): domain Bacteria; phylum Bacteroidota; class Bacteroidia; order Bacteroidales; family Azobacteroidaceae; genus Azobacteroides. Next base: position 4,467 of record BNTP01000020.1, read on the forward strand.
GTTTGAAAAAACACGAATAGTTTCAGTACTATGATGTGCAAAACTATGGCTGTCGGGAATGACATTTTCTTTCGTTTTGTCTTTTCTCATTAATTCTTGAAAATTGGAGTTTACGGAAGAATAAATCCCTGCAAAAAATCCTTTCCTATCAGGACAAGGTATTATTCCATTGCTTTGTTGCAAATCGGATATTGCCTCGGCAACAGTAGTGGTTTTATTCAACTTTTTACCTTTAAGGAACTTTTCTCGCTTTTCGTCAATTTTCTTTACAAAATCTGCTGCATTTTCATTTAATGAACCAACCAATATAAATCTTTTTCTCCGTTGAGGAACACCATAATCAGAAAAGTCCATTATTTGTGCCTTTACATCATATCCTAACGACTTTAATTTATCTATAACAATCTTCGAATAGGGAACAGGAGTTGTTTCATCATCATTATTTTTCTTCTTAAAAGCATAAGTGAACCCTTTGACATTTTCCAATAGAATTAGTTTAGGCTTGACTAATTCGATAAATTCAATGTATGAATACACTAATCGATTACGAATATCATCTTCAACTCGTTTCCCTGCCATAGAAAATCCTTGACATGGAGGTCCCCCAACCACCAAATCAATTTCCCCTTGTAAGGATTTTAATTGTTCTTTATGATTTTGAAGTACCTCGTAAATGTCATGTTCTTTACATTCCAGCCAACCCGGCCAATCAAAATGCTTTTTATTCTCTATTAAATTATATCTCAATGTCTCAAAGGCAAATGGGCTTTTTTCAATAGCAAAGACACCTTTCCAGCCAGAAAGATGTAACCCCAAGGATAACCCTCCACACCCAGCAAAAAGGTCAATACATTTTTTTGAACCCAAAACACCCATTGTACCAATAATATTTAAGGCTGCAAAGTTACATAAAATATTTTACAATTCAACTCTTTGCATTCTTGCCAACAACAAATCTTTTACTTCCTCTAACTTACTATTCTCTGTTTTTAGAATTCTTTTCTTTTCCAACAATACATACATTATTGAATTGTATCTTTTAAGAACGTCTGAACTTGGTAGCATAATCTGCAAAGTTGAAATTTGCGGTATCGTAAGTTGATTTTGAACTGAACCTGAATGATCAAATTCTATTCTTTTGATACATTCAAAAAGATATTTTGTTTGATATTGTTGTTTTGGAATAACAACAATAAGCCTAACGATAGCATCAAATGGCTCATTTCTTAATTCACAATAGCCTATTGTTCCTCTTGCTGAAACTGTAATGCTTTCCTTTGGATAATTTGCTTTATCTGTATATCCAAATAAACCCTCATTGACAACACCATTAGAATAAATCGGCACAAAACAATCTTTTGTTTTAGTTTCAGAAAAAACAGTGGGCTTATCTCCGCCCGCTTTAAGTTCAGAAATATTACCAATATACTCCACTCTCCACCCCTCCGGCACCACCCCCATCTCACTCTCCACCATCACCCCGCCATTCGACCGATACGCCGTCCCCTCCTCATTCGGAAATTCAAAATCCACAAACCATTGTTTGTAAATCGCCTAAAAGCGTTTCCACTTTCAAATCTTTATTCCGTTCATCCACTAACCGGATATAATCGCCGATGGGTTTATAATTCGATGGCACATTTGTCAGTTGTTTTATATCCGATAATATTGCCACTTAATGAGTAATCGGCGTGTACCAAAGTATTGATAAAAGCCTCTCGCAAAGCGGTATGTGTTACCTCAACATCTTTGCCATTTGGTCAATGCACTTTTTCTTCTGTTCCAAATTCGGATGAACATACAAATTTAATGTGGTGCTGATATTGGAATGACCGAGCATCACGCTCACTGTTTTGTAATCGCAGTTGCTTTCGATACATCTGGTTGCGAAACTGTGTCGTAAGCCGTGGAATTTCAGTTTTGGAATACCCAAATCTTCCATCAGTTGCTTGTAATAATTGCGATACGTTCGTGGCTCCGTTGGTTTCGCATCGTTGGTTAAAACATAAAAACTATTGTTGACCACCTTTTTTATAGGTTTCAGCATTTTCAGCAAATCTTTAGTCATTGGAATATCGCGAATGGAATTTTTTGTTTTAGGCGTATCAAACACAAGTTCAGTATGTTTGCTGTCATTTTCCATGATATAAATTCGTTGAAGTGTTTGCCGGACACTTATAATTCCGGTGTCGGTATCTATATCCTCCCAAGTTAGCGCACAAATCTCCCCTATTCGTATGCCTGTGCTTAAACAGATGTAAACGCCCAAGTTCTTGAATGTGAAATGTTCTTGCACATAAGTCATTATTTTCTTCTGATTCGTTTTACTCAGGACTTCGATGTCCTGTTTTTCTCGCTCTGTCGGATATTGAATGTCGAATGGGTTGTACTCACAGAGTTTATTTTTCGCTCCGAATTTCAAAACCATTTTCAATACAATCAAGATATCCTTGATTGATTTTTGGCTTAACCCTTCTTCTAATTTTTGAAACACGAATGCTTGTACATCCGTTTCCTCAATGTGCTGTTTGTTGCCAAAAGCGGGCAACAAGTGATTTTCAAGCAGTAGCATGTATGCCGAATACGTTGATTTCTTTACATACTGCTTTTTGTCGGCTTTCCATAAGCCGACGATTTCAATGATTGTCTTTTTTGATTCCATAAGATGATTGATTTTAAAATTTGTTTATCTATAGAAGATACAGAAAAGAAGTGATATCTCAAAAGTTCCAAATCAAAATCATTGATAAATTGGAATCCTTAATTAAAGCGCTTTGCCTTATGCTTCTAAGCAAGAAAGGACAGAATGTTAAATTACAAGATTGCGTGACTTGCCATTCATCAACATTAACGGAAGGCGAGGTATTGGAACAAAATGGAATATATCCTGTTTATGGAGCGACCGGAATAATTGCCCATACACCACAATATGATATAAATGAAAATTCTATACTCATTATCAAAGATGGAGCAGGCGTAGGGAGGGTTCAATATGCAAAAGGGCAATATTCAGTAACAGGTACGTTAAATTATCTTACGCCCAAAGAAAATGTATCAATAGAATACATCTATTATTGCTTGCAAATATTCAACTTCGACAAATTTAAGGTTGGGTCCGGCATTCCGCATATATATTTCAAAGATTATGGAACCGAATATATTTACTGCCCTTCCATTGAAAAGCAACAAGAAATTGCGAATGCTTTATCTGCCATAGATGAAAAATTAGAGGTAGAAAAGAGAATATTGGCAAAATATGCTGAGCAGAAAAAGCATTTATTGGCTAATTTGTTTATATAAACATCTGTTGTAAAAGATATTGCTTCAAATTTAGATATAAATTTAACAACCTTTCGGTCCTTTTCAGTTTAGTATCCATTAAAGTAAGTATATTCGTAGTTTTTGTTTGTTCTTCTGTTGTTGGCAGTTTTATTATCATATCTGACAGAGTACTTAATACAATATAGGGTGTATTGCCTGTATTTTTCTCTTGCTCAATTCGTTTATGAAGATTAGTCTGCAAATAATACTTTACATAGTGGATGTTGCATTGAAAACTATCTAACACATAGGTTCTTTGATAAGCATTAAATTTACCATTATAATAATGAATATAACCTAAATTTGCTCCATTTCCAGATATAAGCAAAGCTTCCGTATCAAACGCATAATTATCAATTTGATAAATTTCTTCTGCACAAGTAAAAAACTTATATAACCCATTTTCCACCATTGCATTTGCATCTAATTTGCCTGTGGTTATACAGCATAAATCTCCAAGCCTAACAGATTGGGTGTGTTTTTGATTACTGAAAATTTGTTTAGAGAGGCCTATCTTTAGTACCTTTAGTTCTTCAATGATTTTGATTTGGGTTTCAATACGTTCATCAATTAAAGAGAGAAAAGATGCAATTTTGTGCTGTTCTTTATTCACTGGCATAAATAATTTAATGGATTTAATTTCAGCAGACGTTATCCCTTTGATTGATGTGCCTTGAGTTTCAGTTGCTTTTTTTTTCATGACATTGGAAAGAAAATATGAAAGAAATAACCCATTACATTTGAGATTTGTTATGTTTGTAAAATCTTGGCTGGTACAAATACTTGTCTTTGAATAGGCTACTTTTCCTACTCCAACTCGTGAAACTATCAAAACCACAGGAGCAGAGCATAACTTTGTTGCTGAATTGACAATAGATTCTTGAGTAATATATCGTGTTATATTGACTGTTCTAACATCATTCTCAAACAAATCAGAAGAAGATACCCATGGAACATCCCCTTGCCAAAAATCACTATTAGATGAAGCTGGAGTTCCTCCACCAATGAAATCTCCCAATAAACTTAATTGAGTACTTTCCCACTCCCCTCCAAACCCCGCAAATCTCAAATTTGGAACATTAATGCTATTTTTTTCTTTCATTGTAATATTTTTTTTCTTTTTTCTTTTCTTTTTCTGAAAAAAGAACATTATTATTGATTATCAATCATTTAACTGTTTATTTTTAAGGAATCCTTTTTTTTTCTTTTTTTTTTTGCCACCATTTTTAGTTGCAGGTTAATTGTTTTTTGTCATATCGTTTTCTGCTAATTTATACTGTCTGTATGTCTTTACACCGAAAGCAATCAGTTGCCCAAATTCCACCATTTCATACAAATATTTTTTCAAATCTTTTTCTTCAACATCAGGCAAGCGTTGTTGAATATCCCTGCGCATTGAATTGGGATGCAAACGCAAATCTTCTACAATTAACGCTTTTAACCTGTGAGGTTCAACTGTTTTAAGAGATGTTTTTATATTCGTTTTTGAATCGGCAATTACTTTTGGGCTTACTAAAAATGTATTTCCTTTTTTAATTCCTCGCGTAATAACTATCTTTGTTTCTACCAAATTAGAAGTATAACTTCGTAATCTTTCGCCTTGTGTCAGTTGTAAAAGATTTGCTAATTCGGTGGATAACAATTTCTTATGCTGTGCAATCAGTCCCAATGCAATAAGATTTTTCTGCGAAATTTCGTAATTATCAGTAACATAGTCTAATATCGGCAACACTTCTTCATTTACAATTTTAGATGTTTGAATAATGGTTGTAGAATTGAAATCAGAAATAACTTGTGGTAATTCCTTGGAATCCAAAGCATTTAATTCATAAATCAAATCGTAGCCGCTACCTTCGCCCTCCATCAATTTGAGGTCGTGCATCACGCGGATAAAATGCGGATTGCGACGTTGGCGAGCATGCAAAATATTATTTGCGGTAACGCCCATTGGCAGTCCACCGGGATTTGAAATTTCGAGGCGGTCGGGATAAACTGCTATCATTATGTCGCCTGAAATGGTAAAACTCTTGTGGGCAAAAGCGTTAAGCAACAGCTCGCGAATTACTTTCGGATGATAGTGTCGAATTTGTTTGCGGAAAAGTCCATCGGGAAATTCATGAAAATAAGTCAATTCTATTGCCTTGCGTTCAATATCTAAAAGCAATTGAGCCGGATTGAGCAAATTATCGTGCCAATCCTCTTTGCGGATTTTTCGCTCCAAATGATCATACACAATGTATTGCACTGTAATCGGATAGGAAATATGACTACGCTGTGTGGCATTTCCGAGCCACAAAATACCAAGATAGGTTAAAAAACCATCTGAAACAAAATTGTAATTTTCGATAATTTCGTCATCGCTCATTTGTTTGATATGCTCGCCCACACGGTCGGATTTACGAATATCATTGGCAAAATTGCGAATGCTATCTATATGAATATCACTGATTTGTAATGTTTTCGGGCAAACCAACTCCCATTGATATGCCTGCTTTTCGTATGCCAAACGATGAATATCTTCATTTCGCACCGGCTCGCATTTATCAGCTACACGCAAGTAGATTTTTCCATCAGAAGTGGTGGCTATGGATTTCATTGACGGCGAAATAGTAATTGTAAAATACTGACTTCCATTGCTGTAAGTCAAAATTTCAGACCCGACAAGAGCCACATTGAAACACAAACTGCGAAGTTTTGTAATGGAATCATTAATTTCTTTCGGCTCAATAATTTGATTTTCGGTAGGATATTTTTTCTTGTCGTCAAAACCTATAAAGATTTTTCCGCCCTGTGCGTTTGCTAAACTTACACAAGTAACGGCAAGGTCTTTAAATCCCTTGTCTCCACTTCTGATTTTCAGAATGCTTTTATATTCTGTGTTTTGAGTTTCTACTATCATAATTTTTGTCTTTCAAGCATTTTTATACCAATCCCAATTCCTTCAAATACACCTCAATCTCCTTATCCAATTCCGACCGTTTTCCCTCCAATTCCTTGATTTCGCTCATCACAGCATGAATGTCAATTTCTTCTTCTTCCTCAAAAGTGTCCACATAGCGGGGAATATTCAAGTTGTAATCATTGTCTTTGATTTCCTGCAAGGTGGCGCAATGGCTGTATTTCTCTATTTCGGAACGATTGCGATAGGTTTCTATGATTTTATTGATATGTTCCGGTCGCAGTTTGTTTTGCGTTTTTATTTTTTCAAACTCCTTGCTGGCATCAATGAAAAGAATATTATCATCTTCTTTCCGGCATTTTTTGATGACGAGAATGCAGGTCGGAATGCTTGTACCGTAGAATATGTTAGCAGGCAAACCGATAATGGCGTCGATGTAGTTTTTCTTTTCAATCAAAAATTGGCGAATTTTGCCTTCCGATGCACCTCTGAAAAGAACGCCATGCGGAGCAACGCAAGTCATCGTACCGCTATCGTTCAAGTGATAAATCATGTGCAGGATAAATGCGTAATCGGCTTTCGACTTGGGAGCCAATACACCTGCTCTACTGAAACGGTCGTCATTGTTGAACTTGTCTGCAGCGCTCCAATCGGCTGAAAAGGGCGGATTGGCAACGACAGCATCAAATTGTCTGTCGTCAAATTCATCGGCTTCCAAGGTGTCGCCATTTTGAATCTTGAAATCTTTGTACTTGATGCCATGCAACAACATATTCATCCGGCAAAGGTTGAAGGTGGTCGGATTCTTTTCCTGTCCGAATATTTCATCTGCTTTGCCGTTTTGGGCTGTCCGCAAAAGCAACGAGCCACTGCCACAGGTCGGGTCATAGACGTTTTTCAATCTCGTTTTCCCTATCATCACTATCTCGGCTAATATCGTGCTGACTTCCTGCGGTGTATAAAATTCGCCTGCTTTTTTTCCTGCTCCTGCGGCAAATTGGCTAATCATATATTCGTAGGCATCCCCAAGAAAATCAACATCTTGTGCCTCGTTCAATCCGAAATCAACGCCATCAAGAGCGGTCAGCACTTCACTAACCAACTTGTTTTTATCATCAGCCGTTCTGCCCAATTTCGGCGAAGCCAAATCTATATCGGAAAACAATCCGCCAAAATCGTCCTCGCTTTCTTGACCAATGGTGCTGTCTTCAATCTTTTTCAAAGAGCGTTCCAATGAAGGAAGAATGTTTTCTTTTTTGTTAATCAAGGCTATAATGGTGGAGTACAGATATTCCGGCTCTACAAAATAGCCCAAGTCTTGTACGCAAGCCTCTTTCAATTCCTGTTTTAATTCTTCGTCATCGCTCTTCCATGCTTCCAAAAAAGTGGTATTATCTTCTTTCAAGGCATCATTGATATACAATTCGATTTTTTCCGAAAGGTATTTGTAGAAAATAAAACCCAGAGAAAAATACATAAAGTCGCTGGGCGACATGTTTCCTCTCAAGGCATTGGCTACAGCCCACAGTTGGGTGCGCAGTTTTTGTTGCAATTCTTCACTCATATTTTTCTTTTATTCCCAATTAAACATTTCTATAATGGTACGGAGTTTTTCAAGTATCCGTTTTTGAAGATTTCTACGCTCTTTGAATCCGATTTTCTTTTGGCTGATTGCCTCTTGAATAATTTCGGGCTTTTCGCGTTGCAAATAATCGTATTCGGAAAGGAATTTTATTAAAGCCTGTTCTTCAATCGCTTCTTCAAAAGCTAAATAGCTGACGGCTCTGTTGCGGGCTTCAGCAATATAATTAGTCAGCCGGCTTTCCAAATCCATCGAGCCGTCGGCTTTGGATTTTTCAAAGTTTTCCTTGTCGTTATCCACATTCTGACGGATAAAACCATCTATCAGTTTGGCTTTATGGCGCATCGTGGCATCCTTTATCAGGGTGTCGATTATCTGTTTCCGTTTTTCTTGATAATCATCGCTCAAAGGATTCAAATCGGCAATCAATTCGAGGATATAGGCTACATTAATTACATCGCTATGAAGCAGTTCCAAACAAAAATCAATATCATCCAATGTCCTGTCATCGCCATAAGGAATTTCCGGCTCACCTACGGTTGTCGTATCCTCTCCGCCATCTACATTGCCAATGGCAATATCCAAATACTTGCTGCGGAAATCCATAAACTCTTGCTCCGACATCACGAAATCTTTATCATCCGGCTCAAAATCTTCGTAAATCTGCATCTCGGCTCTTTTCTTAATGATTTCCCGAAACGCCAACACAAAATCACGCTTGGCATATTCGCTTTTCAATTCGTCAATATAACCCACATCGGGATATTTTTCTTTGAATTTAATGGCTAAAGCATTGAAATCTGACTTCACTTTATCGAAAGGCTCGCGGATAATATATTCATTCGGCTCATTGTTGCTAAAAAGTTTAATGGAGGCATCCACATTATCTTTCAAATTGCGGAAACAAACGATTTTCCCAAAGCGTTTCTTTTCATTGAGTATGCGGTTGGTACGGCTAAATGCCTGCAACAAGCCATGATACTCCAAGTTCTTATCCACGTAAAGGGTATTCAATTTCTTGGCATCAAATCCGGTTAGGAACATTCCAACCACCAAAAGCAAATCCAATGGCTCCATATCCGGCTTTTTCTTTTTCATGCGCAAATTAATGTCATCATAATAGGCACTGAAATTATCTGTGGCATAAGCCGTTCCGAATAGATTGTTGTAATCGTCCATAATGGATTGCAATTCATCCGAAACCACATTTTCGTTGGCAAAACCTTGATTCATTCCTGTTTGTTCGTCATCTTGATTGGGATTGGCAGCGTAGGTAAAAACAGCTCCTATCTTGATTTTAGGATTGAGTTCCTTGAATATTTTATAGTATTGCAACAACATCGGAACGGATTGTATCGCAAACAAGGCATTGAACTCGCCATCGAAAGTGGATTTATTGAAATTGGTCAGAATGAATTTGGCAATTTCTGTCATGCGATTTTCATTCATAGTATCCAAATCCGATTCCTCTTTGCCTTTATAATATTCTACCAGAAAGCCTAATACATTTTCGTCGGCAATAGCATCTTTAATCAAGTATCGGTGCATACAATCGCCAAAAATTTCAGCAGTAGTATGGTCTTGTTTGGCATTTTCAACAAAAATCGGTGTGCCTGTAAATCCGAATAGCTGCAAATTGTTGAAGAACTTCACAATATTCTTGTGGCAATCGCCGAAATGACTTCGATGACATTCGTCAAAAATCATGACTATTTTTTGATTCCGCACTTCTTGCAAATGCTTGTTGTAGTAATCTTTGGTTATCGCACAATTCAGTTTCTGAATAGTCGTAATGATTATTTTGGAGTTTCCACTCAACCGTTTGATAAGTTCGTGCGTATTGTCGGTACTGTCCACTGCGCCCGGCTCAAAAGATTCGTATTCCGATTGCGTTTGCGTATCCAAATCGTGGCGGTCAACCACAAACATCACCTTGTCTATACCATCGACTTCCGATACCAATTGGGCTGCCTTGAAAGAGGTCAGCGTTTTTCCCGCACCTGTGGTATGCCAAATATAACCGTTTTTATTGGAGTTTTGCACTTTATCCAAAATCCTTTCTACGGCATAGAATTGATAAGGGCGTAGTGCCATCAGACATTTATCGCCTTCGTGCAGAACGATGTATTTGCTTATCATCTTTCCCAAATTACATTTGTCGAAAAAGAAATTAGCAAACATATTCAAGTCATTGAATGGCACATTATCGGCATCCGTCCAATTGAAAGTAAACTTATAACCGCTATTGGGATTGTTGGCGAAATATCGGGTATTGACCCCATTGGAAATGACAAACAGTTGGATATAATCGAACAAACCGTGGAAAGACGTTTTATGGTAGCGTTGTATTTGATTGTATGCCTGTTTCAGTTCTATGCCGCGCCTTTTTAACTCAATCTGCACCAAAGGCAGTCCATTGATAAGGATAGTCACATCGTATCGGCATTTATTTCTACCCTCAACAGTAATTTGGTTGGCAACCTGAAATTCGTTCTGACACCATTTATTCTTATTGAGAAACTCGACCCAAATACGTTCGCCATCGGCTGTGTCAAGCGGATATAAATCGCGAAGCTTCTTGGCTTTTTCAAAGCGTGTACCGCCTTCCAGAAAGATACAGATTTTATCAAATTCATTATCTGTAAAGTGTTTTCGGTTATGCAACGCCAATTCTTTTTGATTGTGTTTTTCGAGTTGCGTTTTAAAATTAGCATAGAGATTATCTTCTTCCTTGATGGAAATAAATTCGTAACTCATTTCCTTCAAGGTTTTTATTAGCCCTTCTTCCAAGACTTGCTCACTTTGGGTTGTCATATCTTTAAGATTATCTCACGAATTGTGTCATCCCGACTAATCCTTTTAATTACTCCGACTCCTGAATGATTTCAAGATAGTGAATGATTTGCTTGGCAAGTTCGCGCACTTTCAGGCTCTCTTTTTCAAGTTCGGGAATAGAGGCAATCGACAAGTCGTATTGCGGAAAATCGTTCTTTTTCAGCCCTACTTTCATGGTGGCGTTGATGTGTGCCAAAATGAGTTCCAGAGGCAGATTGTCCTGTATCGTCAAGTCAAATACGGCATCAAACTGTTCATTTTCCAATTCGTGGACAGTGGCTTTTAGCCTTTTTTGAAACAAATCGTCCGTTTCTTTGGCGGTAATGACGCGATAATCCGTTTTTGAGTAATCGGCCTCATCGTTTTTGTCTTTGTAGGCGTAGACAGTTACTTTTTTCTTCAATTGCTTCAGCTGATTGATGAAAACAGTTACTTCTGCCACATTTTTTGTGTCAAACAGCAGCAAAACGGTCTGAATGTCTTTCAAATTCAGAAATTGTTTTTCGCGCACATTGTGCTTATAATACGTCTTTAACGCGCGTTTTATCAAATATTCATGCATAATCTATAAATATCATGTTTAAAAATTCTTCTTCATTCATTATTTTTATGCCGAGTTTTTCAGCTTTTTTCAATTTTTCAGGACCCATATTTTCGCCGGCCAGCACAAAGGTAGTGTTTTTTGAAATAGAAACCGCATTTTTACCACTATTTTGTTCTATCATCGCTTTATATTCGTCGCGCGAATGGTGTGTGAACACACCGCTGATGACAATTGTCTGACCTGCTAATTTGTCTGATTGCTGTGCCAAGGCCGATTCATCGAGAGCCATTTGCAGTCCGTGCTTTTTTAAGCGCAGAAGGATTTGCCGGTTTTCTTTGTTAGAAAAATAATTATGAATGTTTTGCGCAATGACTGCACCCACTTCGTCCACGCCAACCAATTGCTCAAGAGAAGCCTGCATCAAATCATCCAACGTGTGGAAAATTTTTGCCAATTTTTTCGCCCCTGTTTCGCCCACCCCCGGAATACCTAACGCATATAAAACGCGTTCGTAAGCCACCTGCTTAGACTGTTCGACGCTTTCTAAAAATTTATCTACACTTTTCTTTTGCCAGCGATCTAATTTCAACAAATCGTCGGCGGTGAGATCATATAAATCCGCACTGTTTTTAATCAATCCGGCATCGTAAAATTGGGCGATGCTCTCGCTACCGACATTGATGTTCATGGCTTTGCGACTGATAAACAGCTCGATGCCGCCTTTAATTTGTGGCGCGCAACCCAAGTGGTTAGGACAAAAATGAGCCGCTTCGCCTTCCGGACGTTCCAATTTCGTGCCACAGGCGGGACAATTTTCGACAAAGCGCACTTTTATACTATCGGGCAGGCGCATTTCCCTATTTACACGCGTAATTTTCGGAATGATTTCGCCTCCTTTTTCCACCGAACACAAATCGCCGATGTGTAAATCAAACTCTTCGATGGCATCTTCGTTGTACAGCGAGGCACGTTTCACAATGGTTCCGGACAGTAAAACCGGCTCTAAATTCGCTACGGGGGTGATAACACCTGTCCGTCCCACGCTAAATTCGACAGAGAGCAAACGCGTTTCTGCTGATTCGGCTTGAAATTTGTAAGCAATTGCCCAGCGTGGACTTTTGGCGGTCATGCCTATACTCCGCTGCTGACGCAATGAATTGACTTTCAGCACGATGCCATCGGTCGCCACAGGCAAATTATGACGTTCTTTGTCCCAATAGTTGATAAATTCAATCACTTCTTCCAAGACGTGGCACACTTTCGTCGCATCGGATATTTTGAAACCCCAATCGCGGGCAGCCTGTAAATTGGCAAAATGCGTGTCGGCGAGCAAATTTTCGCCCAACAGGTAATAGAGGTAAGAATCCAATTTGCGATTGGCCACCACTTGTGGGTCTAATGTTTTCAAAGTGCCTGCGGCGGCATTGCGCGGGTTGGCAAACAGGGACTCTTCGTTAGCCGATCGCTCTTCGTTGAGTTGATTGAACGCGCTCCAAGGCATCAAAATTTCACCACGAATTTCAAATTTTGCAGGATAATCTGAGCCTGTGAGCTTGAGTGGGATGCTACGGATGGTGCGCACATTGGCGGTTACATCGTCGCCCCGCGTGCCGTCGCCTCGCGTGATGGCTTGCGTCAACAGCCCATTTTCGTAAATGAGCGAAATGGACGTACCGTCGTATTTCAGTTCGCACACGATTTCAAACTCCTCGCCGAGTAGTGCTTTCGTGGTGCGGTTGTAAAACTCCATGATTTCGCCTTCCGAGTAGGTATTTGCAAGCGAAAGCATAGGATATTGGTGTTCAATTTGCGCGAATTTTTCGCTCACATCGCTTCCTACGCGTTGAGTAGGCGAATTAGCGTCTGCAAATTGCGGATATTCTTTTTCTAATTCTTCTAATTCTTTCAGTTTTTGGTCAAATTCATAGTCACTAATGCGCGGCTGGAACAGGTCATAATAATTGCGATTATGACTTTCTATTTCAGCACGTAATGTTTCTATATGTTGTTTAATGTTTTGCATAAATAGTTTATATTACATCAATAATATCCTTTTCTATGAAAGAAAATCCCCATTTTGTGACTAAATCTTTTGTTTGAGGTGCTATATTTTGCAAGTCCTGCAAGCTCACTCAGAGCGCAGTCCCGCAGGGTAGGGTGTTCAAACGGCTTCGCATTATTCCTATGCCGCCATCTTTTTTCTTCTCATAACTGCCTGATTTTCAGTCAGATTCTCTGCTTTCCATGCATCTAAATCTTTCAGAAAAACATTTTCTA
>BNTP01000021.1 GCA_025996695.1 Bacteroidia bacterium
TCAAAGATTCTATATGGCATAAGGATGGGGTAATAAGTGGATTAAAGACATTCGACTCGCAATTAACGCTCATTAGTGGGGCTCAAATAAGCGGCCATCTCGACGTCAACACCACATCGACATTTACATACGCCTCGATGATACCAACAAAAAATGAAGATCTTTAGGGCCGCGTGACAAACGCCTCGACGACGATTATGACGCTGCCGGGAGCACTGACCTCGGCGGACTCACTTAATACATCGGGGTGGATAAAGGTAACGGGTGTGGCGTCGGCCGCTGCTGGTGGTATTGTGACGTCAGACCCACAGACATTTACGCGCGGTGGGTATTGTAGAAATACCCGCAACAGTGCCGCTCGCGACCAATGCGGTCGTCGGCGCGCTATATCCCGAACATTTAAGAGATCTAGCGGCGTACCAAGGTAGATTCGTACATGCTGAAGATGTAGGCTGCAAACAACAATATCCTAATATGACGACCGGTTATTTTAGAGGCGAAAGTGCCCAGACATGCTGGGCTATGGGTTATGAAGTGTAACGTGACGCTGTCTCGTGTGCCTGAGATATGCGCTTACATTGGTATGCGTATACCGCTCTTCTCAGAACTTGAGATATTGACTCATCAACCAAGTTCATGCCATGAACATGGTGCACGACGGGATAGCCAGCGCTACGCATTCGAATGCAGATGCCGCCCGATGCACTGCTAATGATCAATTCAAGATTAGTAAGTTCGATTAGATGCTCTGATGCGTAATCCAATATTTGTGGTGCCCCGCGTCCGCAAACAAACGATGACATCCACGATCGGTGGCCGTTATGTTTGGGTTACATATGATTGTACAATCATTTTCGAGCCATGCATTCGCCGATGCACAATTGAAACAGGGCTATAGCCCTGTTTGAAAATCTTTATGTCCATTCCGAATGGGGTTTCCCGACTAAACCCCATTCGGGACTAAAAATAACGAACCAGCCTATTGAAGAAAAGCACTGACTTGTCGTGAGTCAGTGCTTTTTTGATGTGAGATAAATAAAACACGAAAAATGCAAAATATTTGCGACGCTAAAAAATGTTGTAACTTCGCAGAAATTATGAAAGGACAAAACCGCAATAAAATTACCCCTTTGCGTTTTATACGGGCAAGATAGTCGAGTTATTTTCCTCTTTTTTGTTCGTGTACTTTGCAGCAATGCGGTACTCTCCCGCAAAATCCAAAATTCTTAATTTTTAATTTTTAATTTTTAATTTTTCTTCGTACCTTTGCAGCAAAATTTGAAAAAACACATCAAAAAAATAGACTGACAATGGACGCAATTAACTGGTCGGAATTGACTTTTGGCTACTTGAAAACGGATTATAATGTGCGCTCGCACTATCGTGACGGCAAATGGAGTGATCCGGAAATTTCAGATTCCGAATTTTTGAATTTGCACATAGCGAGTTCTTGCCTTCACTACGGTCAGGAGGCATTTGAAGGCCTCAAGGCTTTTCGCGGGAAAGATGGCAAAATTCGCATTTTTCGGATGCGTGACAATGCTTTGCGCATGCAGGCGTCGGCTCGCGGCGTGATGATGGCTGAATTTCCCGTTGAGTTGTTTGAAAAAGCCGTCGTGGAAGCCGTCAAACGAAATGAACGATTTGTGCCGCCGTATGAGAGCGGCGCTTCCTTGTATGTACGGCCGCTCTTGATTGGCACTTCGGCACAGGTGGGTGTGAAACCGGCGCGAGAATACACCTTTGTGGTGTTTGTGACGCCGGTTGGGCCGTATTTCAAAGAAGGATTTAAGACCACTCCGGTTGTTATCTATCGCGAATACGACCGTGCCGCACCGCTTGGGACGGGCACGATTAAGGTGGGCGGAAACTACGCTGCAAGTTTGGTGGCCGGCGAAAAAGCACACGAAAACGGATATTCGGCCGTTTTGTATTTGGACGCACGCGAAAAGAAATACATTGACGAGTGTGGACCGGCCAACTTTTTTGGCATCAAAAACAACACTTATATCACGCCTCAATCAACCTCTATTTTACCGTCGATTACCAATAAAAGTTTAATTCAATTAGCGGAAGACGAGGGACTTAGCGTTGAGCGTCGCTCCATTCCGATTGAAGAATTAGGCACCTTTGAAGAAGCGGGTATGTGCGGCACGGCGGCTGTCATTTCGCCCATTCAACGGGTGGACGATGTCGCTGAAAACAAGTCGTATGTCTTTTCCGCAGACGGCAAACCGGGAGTTATCTGCGAAAAACTTTATCAAAAATTGCGTGCTATTCAATATGGTGATGCGCCTGACAATTACGGGTGGGTCACAGTCCTCTAAAATAATCTTGATTTGTATTCAGTAGAAAATTTGACAGTCGCATTCGGCGGATTTACGCTCTTAGATCACATTGGTTTTGTGGTTGATAAGAAAGATCGTATCGCGTTGGTGGGTAAGAACGGAGCGGGCAAAAGCACGCTCCTAAAAATATTTGCCGGTCAACAGGAACCGACCGAGGGGCGTGTGTCCATTCCCAAAGGCGCGACGATTGGTTATTTGCCGCAAACGATGCTGCTGTCCAACGACCGCACGGTGCGCGACGAAGCCGGTTTAGCATTTGACAATCTGTTGCAAATGGAAGCAAAGTTAGACAAACTGAATACCGAATTGGCCGAGCGGACGGATTACGAAACCGATTCCTACCAGCAATTGATTGAAAACATTACTCACCTCAGCGAACGCTTGGCAATGGAAGGCGCAGACAATCGGCAGGCGGAAATTGAAAAAACGCTCTTGGGACTTGGTTTTACCCGTGCCGATTTTGAACGTCCGACCGGCGAATTTAGTGGCGGCTGGCGGATGCGTATCGAGCTGGCGAAAATTCTTTTACAGAAACCTGACATTCTGCTTTTGGATGAGCCGACCAACCACCTGGACATCGAATCCATCCAATGGCTGGAAAATTTTCTGTCCACACAAGCCAATGCCGTGCTGCTCGTGTCGCACGATAAAGCGTTTATTGACAATGTGACGCAGCGCACGGTCGAAATTTCGCTGGGAAAAATCTATGATTACCGCATCAATTATTCCAAATACGTGGAATTGCGCAAGGAACGCCGCGAACAACAACAACGTGCTTACGAAAATCAGCGTAAACAAATCGAAGATACCGAAGATTTCATCGAACGATTTCGCTACAAGGCAACAAAATCCGTGCAAGTGCAAAGTCGCATCAAGCAATTGGCAAAACTCGAACGGCTGGAAGTCGACGAAGAAGACACCGCACTCCTGCGACTGAAATTTCCGCCCGCGCCGCGTTCAGGAAGTTATCCTGTGATTGCAGAAAACGTTGCCAAGCGTTACGGCGACCACCTGATTTTCAAAAATGCAACATTCACAATCAATCGGGGCGACAAGGTGGCTTTTGTGGGCAAAAATGGCGAGGGGAAGTCCACGCTCGTCAAATGTATCCTGTCACAAATCCCGTTTGAAGGCAAATTGCAACTCGGACACAACGTAAAAATCGGCTATTTTGCTCAAAATCAAGCGGATTTGATGGACGAAAAACTGACGGTTTTCCAAACCATCGACAATGTGGCTGTGGGCGATGTTCGCACGAAAATTCGCGACATATTGGGCGCATTCATGTTTGGCGGCGAAGCTTCGGACAAGAAAGTTGCCGTGTTGAGTGGTGGCGAACGCACGCGCCTGGCAATGATTAAACTGCTGCTCGAACCCGTCAATCTGCTGATTCTCGATGAGCCAACCAACCATTTGGATATGCGAACAAAGGATGTGCTCAAAGAAGCTATCAAATCATTTGACGGCACCGTCATAGTCGTGTCCCACGATCGCGATTTCTTGGACGGATTGGTCGATAAAGTCTATGAATTTGGCAACCAAAAAGTGCGCGAACACCTCGGTGGCATCTATGAATTTTTGAAAAAAAATAATGGCGAGTTTGTGGCAACACAAGCAGCAAAGGTACAGGGTGAAAGGTCGAAGGTGAAAGGTGAAGGGTCAAAGGTGAAGGGTGAAGGGTTAAAGGTGAAAGGTGAAGGGTCGTGGGTAAAGGGTGAAAGGTCGAAGGTACAGGGCGCAGCGCCTTCTACCCTTCACCCTACACCTTCCACCCTTAACCCTACACCTTCCACCCTAGCGCCATCACCTTCCACCTTTCGCCCTACACCCTCTACCCTTTCCCTTTCTTACGCGCAGCGCAAAGAGCAACAAAAACAACAGAAACGCCTCGAAAAAAGCATCGCCGAAGCCGAAAGGAAAATTGAAGTATTAGAAACCGAAATCAAAACAATGGAAGACATCCTAAGCACGCCGGAAGGTGCGTCAAACACAGATTTATTGTGGCAGCACGCCGACAAGCAAAAACTTTTGGCGACCGCCATGGACGAATGGACGCGTCTCTGTGAAGAATTGCCGAATTAAACTCTAACCTTCACACATTTTACGTCATAACCTGAGTGCCGGATGCTCGAAGACGCTGTTTCGATGGCGACGTAACTCTGATTGTAAAAGAAAATATAATAATAAAAAATGTTAAATCTGTCAAAATAATTTGTGATTATAAAAAAATTGTTCGTACCTTTGCATTTGATTTATATGTTAGTCAAATGAAGCAGACAAAAAATATCGCTCGTAACTCGCTCATTATCAGCAACTTAAATGGGGGGGGGGGGTAAATTCCTTACCCTCGGCTCGCTCCGCGTGCCGACGTAGCCTTTGCGCGAATCCCGCGCTAAACAATTTTTTCACACACATACCAATAAGCCGCAACAGGACAATCGGGTCATGTTGTGGCTTGTTGCGTCATTGCGAGGGCGATCTTTTCCGTCATTGCGAGGGCGATCTTTTCCGTCATTGCGAGGGCGATTTTTTCCGTCATTGCGAGGGCGAAGCCCGAAGCAACCCAGCAAAAGCCGCTGGTTTGCTTCGCTATGCTCGCAATGACGGCGGCGGAGCCGCCGCTGGGCTGCGCCTCTCCGGTCGACAGGAGGAAGGCTCGTCAGCATGGGGTGTCTCCGCTGCGGGGCTGCGCCCCTGCGGTCGACAAGACGGCGCCGTTTTTTTAAGAGAGAGGGGAAACGCAGCGGCGGCGGAGCCGCCGCTGCGTTTCCCCCGACCCCCACGTGAGGGTCGTCTTGTCGACCGAAGCAAAGCGGGCGTCAGCCCGTTTTGCGGAGCGGAGACACCTCATGCGAAACAATGAATAATGAACAATTAATAATGAACAATCATAAGACAATAAATGGAACACGCAAGGGGATGATTAGCCCGCATCCCGTTAGGGATGGGCAGCTCGGTAGAAAATCATCGCCTCCCAACCCTGCTGCATGTCGTAGGCATGCAACCCCATCCCGTCCCTGCGGGACGAAGCCAAGGGCTGAAAGCCCGATAATCAATAGCGTAGGGCAACGCCCTACGGGACGACACGCGCACTCGCCCCCACCCCAAGCCCCAACGGGGTGTAATCAATCTTATTATCAATTGGTGAAAGGCAATAACCGGATTTCGCCCCGTTGGGGCTTAATGTTGGCGGGGCATTCCTTTCGTAGGGCGTTGCCCTACGCTATTGATTATCGGGCTTTCAGCCCAAACCAATGAATAATGAACAATTAATAAAGAACAATAAATTAAAAATAGAGTACAAACAATAATAAATTAAATTAAGCATGAAAGCAAAAAACATTTATTTTAGCCTGCTCGGCCTGGTGGCCTTGAGCAGCAGTTGTGCAACCGATTTGTATCAATCCAATCCGGTGCAGAGTAGTGAGAGGGAGATTTCCTTCAAGACGTTCGCGGACAAGCAGCTCCGCGCGAGTGTAACCACCGCAGGGTCGATGACTTCGTTCACCACCTCGGCGTGGAGTCATCCTGCCGCAACGCCAACGGTTTATGACGGCTATGTGCTGAATGGCGTAACTGTAACACGTGGCGAAGCGGATGGTGCAGGTGCCAACAATTGGGACTATTTCCCAAAAGCCAGCTGGCCGGCAAGAGATTCCGTCGATTTCTTCGCTTACTCGCCCGCGTCAAGTGTGAACGTGACGGCAGGTTTGAAACAGGCGCCTTCGGTCACGCTCCCTCCTGTCACCGGTCCCGAGATTCAATACACCGTGCCCGGATGGGTCGGCGATGTGGATCACGGGGTTGACCAACAAGAGGATTTCATGGTTACAAAAAGTGTCGATTTGACTTTTGCAAGCAGTCCAACCGTGCAATTGAATTTCAAGCATGCCCTGTCACGGATTGTGTTTAAGGCTCAGAATCAGAACAAAAACAAGACGTATGTGATTAAAGAATTGGCTTTGAGTAAATTGAAATCGAAAGGAACGCTCAACATGCTGGATTCGGTACCGAATGGAGCGGATAGTTTTGAGCATACTTCGGGAGCATACGACGTTGCTTGGAAAGCACAACACGATTCGGTTACATACAAAGTGGATCTTGGGAGCACGAATGTGCTTGTGCCTTACGGCACCGGAACCACCGGTGACGATTATACCGCGATAACCAATGCGAGTAACGGTTTGATGGTGCTACCGCAGGAAACTATCTTGGGAGCCTTCACCGGCAGCACGCCGGAATATGGCACGGTCGCCGAAATAGACGGCTCGCTGCCGGATGCTTCCTATTTGTATGCCACCATTGCCGAAGTGGATTACCTCACGAACGACACGGTGAACAGGCGTCAGGTAGTATTTCGTCTGCACGACCCGGCGAACAAAGCGCAAGGCATCGTGTTTGAAGCCGGTCGGCAATATACGTTTTTGCTGACGCTGGGCTTGGACGGCGAAGAGATTGCGTTCTCTATTCCGTCGGTGACGGATTTTAATCTGGATGCGGTGGATTATGTACCGTGGATATGCGGCCGACCGATTAAAGGTTATTCGACGGCAAATTATAATAATCCGGGATTAGAAGATCTTTGCTGGACAACTCAAAATATTGCCGAAGGCACCGCAACTTATTACACCTACGTGGATGATACAGGGACGATCACGCCTGCCCCAACTAAAGGCGAACGCGGGTATTACTATGAGTGGTCGCAGGCCGACGCAGCCTGTAAAGAACTTGGGTCGGATTGGTATTTGCCTGATGATTCACAGTGGGCGGCGCTATGTGCTGCGTATGGCTCGCTGCTACCCGGTCGTTACACACACGGAAATGCTGCCCTACACCAAAATTTGTGGAAGGGCTCCGCGGCCGGTGGGTATGGCACCTCTGATTGGCGATTGGCTTTGGGATGGGACCCGTTTGGAAGTTGGGGTAGTGTCAATTATTGGTGGTCTTCGACGGGCAACTGGGATATTGCGCGATCGGAAGTAGGGATGCCGGGTATGCACATGGGTGTGGATGACACCGACGCTAGGTATAGTGTTCGGTGCGTTCGCGCCATGTAGGATTCAGGTCTATGAGTTCCCGCAAAGCGGTCGATTTTTGACCTTTGAACTTCGCATTTTTCATGCGAAGCGGATGTTTTTTGCTACGGGTGAGAGGGGTTGTTTCAACCTAGCACCTCAGTAGAGACGTGGCGCGCCGCGTCTCTACATCTTTCTATTGATATGCAAGCCCTAACGGACTATTTGCCTCGTAGGGCATCCATATCAATAGAAAATGACATCCCGCCCAATTAAAGAATTTCATTCAGCGGCTCAAACACAAACGGGCGCTCCTTGTAGAGCGGATGCGGCAAAGTGAGTTCGTCGGACCGGTACACCAAATCGCCGTACAGGATAATGTCAATGTCGATGATGCGGTCGTGATAGCCTGCTTCAGACTTCGGAGCACGTCCCATCTTTTTTTCAATGTCTTTCGCGGTACGCAACAGTGCGAGTGGAGTCAATGACGTTTCTATCCGAACCACCATGTTAAGAAAGTCATTGACCGATTCAAAGCCCCAAGGCTCGGTTTTGTGGACGGACGAACGTGCGGTGACAGTGCCTGCCCGAAGATTCAACAGCTCAATTGCCTTTGACAAATTTTGCTCTTTGTTACCCAAATTTGTGCCTAATGCCAAGTATGCCGTTGTCATATAAGCGTACTTACAATATCAGCATCGCATCGCCATACACGCCAAAGCGGTATTTTTCTTTGATGGCGAGTGCGTATGCTTCAATCAAACAGTCGTAGCTTGAGAATGCAGCTGCTTGCATCATCATAATTGAGTAGGGCATGTGAAAATTGGTCACGACGCTGGTTACAAGCGCGAAATCGTAAGCAGGAAAAATGAATTTGTTTGTCCAGCCATCAAATGGTTTGAGATAGCCCAAAGTGGTGGTTGCCGTTTCCAAAGCACGCACCACAGAGCCTCCAACAGCACACACCTGCTTGTTGGCGGCTTTGGCCATGTTGACAATTTTTTCGGCTTCTTCGTTGATGATTATTTGTTCGGAATCCATTTTATGTTTTGTCAAATCTTCCACGTCAATGGCGCGAAAATTGCCCAACCCCGAATGTACGGTGATGAAAGCAAATTCGCAACCCTTGATTTCCATGCGTTTCATCAATTCGCGACTGAAATGCATGCCGGCAGCCGGCGCGATGACAGCACCTTCGTGTTTCGCAAAAATTGTTTGATAGCGTTCGATGTCTGACGGTTCGGAAGGGCGTTCGATATAGGAGGGCAAAGGCATTCCGCCCAAGGTATAGAGCGCATCCTTAAATTCGTCGTGAGTGCCGTCGAAGAGAAAACGCAACGTGCGCCCGCGTGAAGTGGTGTTGTCGATGACTTCTGCCACCATCGTTTCGCCTTCGCCGAAATAGAGCTTGTTGCCAATGCGAATTTTGCGCGCAGGATCGACCAGCACGTCCCACAGACGCAAATCCGGGTTTAACTCACGCAATAAAAACACCTCAATTTGTGCCCCTGTGCGCTCCTTATTGCCATACAATCGGGCAGGAAACACTTGCGTGTCATTAAATACAAACGTGTCTTTTTCGTCAAAATACTCCAGAATGTCTTTGAATATTTTGTGTTCTATTTTACCCGTTTTACGGTGCACAACCATCATCCGCGATTCGTCGCGGTTGGGTGTCGGATAGCTTGCGATGAGTTCTTTGGGCAAGTCAAATTTGAATTTCGATAGTTTCATATTTTATAATTTTTTTGTCATTGGAGGGCCTGAATCAAGTTCAGGAGACCCGCAATCCCCTATATTAATTGTATCTATATCTTCTACTTTCAAACACTTCTCTAAGGTGACGTCGCCGATGCGCGTGCGCACCAATCCTGTCAAAAAGGCTCCTGAGCCAAGTGCCAAACCAATGTCGCGTGCCAATGCCCGAATGTAAGTCCCTTTGCTGCACACCACCCGAATGGTCATTCCCGCGCAGGCGGGAATCCCCTGATTAATCGTACTGTCATTGCGGGCTTGACCCGCAAGCCCCTGATGAAATTCCAACAACTCAATTTCATCAATCACCAGCACTTTCGGCTTCAAATCCACCTCCAAACCCTTGCGAGCAAGGTCATAAGCCCGATTGCCATTCACTTTGCACGCCGAATAGGCAGGCGGTATTTGCTGAATTTCACCCAAAAACGCAGGCAAAGTCTTTTCGACCAATTCCCGTGTGATGTGTGCCGTTTCATACGTTTTATCTACTTCCGTTTCCAAATCGAACGAAGGCGTTGTCGCGCCTAATTGCAAAGTGGCAATGTATTCTTTTGTCAGGTATTGAAATTCATCAATGCGTTTGGTCGCTTTTCCTACGCACACAACCATTACTCCGGTTGCCAAAGGGTCTAATGTGCCTGCGTGACCTACTTTTAGCTTTTTGATGTTCAATTGCCGTGACAATTTATATCGCAATTTATTCACTAAATCGAACGAAGTCCAATGGAGTGGCTTGTCAAAATATAACACTTTATCAGTTACCAGTGAACAGTTATCAGTTACCGGCGAACAGTTACCGGTTACTACCCGCCTGTCATTGCAGGCTTGACCCGCAAACCCATCAGTCATCATATAATGTTCAAGTTATAGCCCAATGCCAGCAAGATTAAAATGGCTGATCCCACAACGATGCGGTAGTAACCGAATGGCTTGAAACCATATTTTGTTAACACTTCAACGAACAACTTCATTGCGAAAAACGCGACTACAAAGGCTACGAGGTTGCCCAACGCCAAAGTGCCTATATTGTCTGCCAAAATTGCTTGCCCGTCAGGCTCTTTCAACAATTGGTAGAATTTATAAGCTGTGGCGGCAAACATCGTTGGCACAGCAAGAAAAAACGAAAATTCCGCTGCGTGTTTGCGAGTTAATTGTTGCGCCATACCGCCCACAGTGGTAGCCATAGACCGCGAAACGCCCGGAATCATGGCAATGCATTGGCAGCAGCCGATAAGAAATGCTTTCTTGTCCGTCACGGCTTGATTTTCTGTGGTTTTTGCAAATAATTTGTCGGCAAACAACATAAATATACCGCCCAAAATCAGCATTGCCGCGATGACCGGTACGTTTTCGAGCAAAGCATCAATCTTATCGCCCAACAAAATACCCACAACTCCGGCAGGCAAAAAAGCAATAATCAGCGTTTTATAAAAACGCCAACTTTTGAAAAAACGTTGATGATAAAGCACCACAACCGACAATATCGCACCAAACTGAATGATGACAGTAAACGCTTTCACAAAATCGGTCGATTCCACGCCACAAATAGCCTCCGCAATAATCATGTGACCGGTGGACGATACCGGCAGAAATTCCGTCAACCCTTCAATAATGGAAATAATAATGGTTTCTAATACACTCATCACTTTCCTTCTTGTTCTTTAAAGAGAATCGCGAAAACCACTAAGCAAAAACCGATTAACGTCACAATCGGAGCCACCGTAATGCGTCGTGTACTGAAAATTGACGGGTCAAAACCACCTGCTTCTGTCGTCTCACCGCCGGACATCAAGGCAAAGCCCAAAACAATGACCAAAATAGCCACCGCCAGCAATATAAAATTCTTTTTTCCAAAAACCAAGCCCATTTTTTTAATTTTTAATTTTTAATTTTTAATTGTTAATTGTTAATTGTTAATTGTTCATTATTAATTGTTCATTATTTACATCCTATACAACTCGTCTATGTCTGCTTTCAAATACTTCTTTACGGCAAAGAACGTTGCGACACATGAAATCATAACGCCCAGCAGCAATACACCGGCAAATAAAATCATAAGCGACGTTGTGTCGAGCAGCGTTGCCATATCCGGCAATTGCTCAATAACGTATAACACTAATCCGTAGAGGAGTCCACAAGCCCCTATTGCTGCCACAACGCCCGCCCAGCCGTTTGAAATGATGAACGGCTTGATGATGAAAGATTTTTTCGCGCCTACTAATTGCATGGTGTGAATCAAGAAACGTTTGGCGTAAACCGACAGTCGTATCGTGTTGCTAATCAGCACATAAGAGATAAACATTAAAAGCGCGGCCAAGACAAGCAATCCCATGCTCAGGCGGTTCAAATTTTTGTTGACCGATTGCAACAATTCCTCGCGGTATTCTGTACTATTGATGTCGGACGAATACTTTGCAAGTTTCTCTTTCACGAGATACAGGCTATCCGGTGACGCATAAGCCGCATTTAGATGCAGTACAATCACGTCGTCGAGTGGATTGAAACCGAGAAATTCTTCCGGATTTACGCCCAATTCTTCTACCAATTCGAGAACTGCTTCTTCTTTAGGATGAAAAGTGGTCGTTTTCGTGAAAGGTTGCGCTTCCAATTTAGCTTGCAAATCCTTAATTTGACCGGGTTTGGTGCCGTATTGCAGCACAATGTCAATGGACAACGTTTCTTTCACCTGATTGGAAAAATTGTTGGCAAAAAAATAGATAAGCAAAATCAGTCCTAACAAGAAAAGCACCAACGCAATGCTCACGGTGGCAGTAATCTTTGAATTGATAAAATTGATCGGTGCTCTTGTATTTTTTTTCATTCCTTATTGACTGTAACGGTTTAGCCCACTATTTGCACCTTATTTCGTTGCTTGCTCGATCACCGCCTGCGCTGCCGCCAAACGGGCGATTGGCACGCGGAATGGGGAACAGCTGACGTAGTCAAGCCCTACTTTGTTGCAGAATTTCACGGAACTTGGTTCGCCGCCATGTTCGCCGCAGATACCGCATTTCAAGCCCGGACGAACGTCACGACCGCGAGCGGTGGCCAATTCTATCAATTGCCCGACCCCTTTTTGGTCTAAGACTGCGAATGGGTCGGCTTTCAAGATGCCTTTGTCGATGTACATCGGAAGGAATTTTGCCACGTCGTCGCGACTGTAACCAAACGTCATTTGCGTCAAGTCGTTCGTTCCGAAAGAGAAAAATTCTGCCTCAGTAGCAATGCGTTGCGCCGTTAAGGCAGCACGCGGAATTTCAATCATCGTGCCCACTTTGTATGGGATTTTATCGTTGCGTTCGTCAAATACGAGTTGTGCCGTGTCGTCAATAATCTTCTTTTGTGCTGAAAATTCGTACAAAATACCGGTTAGCGGCACCATAATTTCCGGTTGTGTCGGGATGCCTTTTTTCTTCAAATCCAACGCCGCTTCAATAATTGCACGCGTCTGCATTTCGGTGATTTCGGGATAGAGATTGCCCAAACGGCAACCACGAAGTCCTAACATTGGGTTTTGTTCCAAAAGCCCTTCCACGCGGTTGTGAATCTCTTCATACGAAACGCCCATCACTTTAGCCATTTCCTGCTGACCTTTTTCGTCGTGAGGCACAAATTCGTGCAAAGGTGGGTCAAGCAGGCGAACCGTCACCGGAAGGCCATGCATCGCTTCAAAAATACCTGTGAAGTCAGCACGTTGCAAAGGCAATAATTTGCCCAAAGCTTGGCGACGGCCTGCCTCATCTTTTGCCAAAATCATCTCGCGCATCGCAATGATTTTATCGCCTTCAAAGAACATGTGTTCCGTGCGGCACAGTCCAATGCCTTGTGCACCAAACTCGCGTGCCACTTTGGCATCCACCGGCGTGTCGGCATTTGTGCGCACTTTCAAGCGGGCATATTTATCGGAGAGCGCCATCAATTCGCCAAAATCGCCGCTCAATTCAGCTTCTTGCGTTTCGATCTTTCCGGCGTAAATCAAACCTGTGGAACCATTGAGCGAAATCCAATCGCCTTCTACTAAGGTTACGTTGTTAATGCTCATCGTCTTGGCTTTGTAGTCGATTTGTACGCCGTTAGCGGCTGATACACAGCACTTTCCCATGCCACGAGCCACTACAGCTGCGTGGGAAGTCATCCCGCCACGAGCGGTCATAATGCCTTCTGCCACAGCCATTCCGCGCAAATCTTCCGGCGATGTTTCGATGCGGCAAAGCACCACTTTTTCGCCCCGATTCACCCATTCTTCGGCTTCGTCGGCGTGGAACACGATTTTTCCGGTAGCCGCACCCGGCGATGCAGGTAAACCTTTGGTGATGGATTTCGCTTCTGCCAACGCCGATTTTTTGAATACCGGATGGAGCAATTCGTCCAATTTATCGGCTTCCTGGCGCAGCAACGCTGTTTTTTCGTCAATGATGCCTTGTTTCAGCATATCCATCGCAATTTTTACCATGGCGGCACCGGTACGTTTGCCGTTACGGGTTTGCAGCAACCACAATTTACCGTCTTGAATGGTAAATTCGAGGTCTTGCATATCTTTGAAATAATCTTCCAATTTTTGTTGGGTTTCAATCAAATCTTTGGCACACGTGGGCATTGTTTCTTCCATAGACGGGAATTTCGCGGCACGGTCGGCTTCGGAAATGCCTTGTTGCGTTGCCCAACGTTTGGAGCCTTCGAGCGTGATTTGTTGCGGGGTACGAATCCCTGCCACGACGTCTTCGCCCTGTGCATTAATAAGGTATTCCCCGTTGAAAATATCTTCGCCGGTCGCTGCATCGCGCGTAAAGGCGACCCCGGTGGCCGAAGTTTGTCCCATATTGCCGTAAACCATCGCTTGCACGTTCACCGCTGTTCCCCACTCTTCCGGGATGCGATACATTTGGCGATACAAGATTGCACGTTCGTTCATCCACGAATCGAAAACGGCGCAAATGGCACCCCAGAGTTGTTCCCAAGGCGAATCGGGAAAATCTTTGCCGGTTTGTTTTTTGACTGCGGCTTTGAATTTGACCACCAATTCTTTCAAATCGGCAACGGTAAATTCTGTATCTAATTCGATGCCGCGCGCTTTTTTCACAGCTTCCATGATTTCTTCAAACGGGTCGATTTCCAATTTCGATTCGGGTTTCATGCCGAGCACGACATCGCCGTACATCTGCACAAATCGGCGGTAGGAGTCCCATGCAAAGCGTTCGTTGCCTGATTTTTTTGCGATGCCTTCCACGGCTTCGTCGTTCAATCCCAAATTGAGTACTGTGTCCATCATCCCGGGCATCGACACGCGAGCACCGGAGCGCACAGACACGAGGCAAGGGTTGTTTTTATCGCCAAAACCGGTGCCGGTCGTGGTTTCAATCTGCTTGATTGCGGCTTCCACATCGGACTTAATCAACTGAATGACAGCCTCTTTCCCCGATTTGTTATATTCCGTACACACTTCGGTCGTTACCGTGAAACCCGGAGGCACCGGCACACCTATCAAGTTCATTTCCGCCAAGTTAGCACCTTTTCCTCCGAGGAGGTTTTTCATATCCGCTCTACCTTCGGCTTTTCCGTTGCCGAACAAGTACACTCTTTTCTTATCCATATTAAAATGTAGTTTTTATATTTTTATGGGTGCAAAGGTAATAAAAATTTTGTCTGAATCATTATTTTTTGATGATTTATGTAAAAAAAGAATGCTATTTTTTGCGGGGGGCGACGAGATAGAACGGAATGCGCCCCAAAAGTTTTTTTGTCTAACTTTTGGGGTGCAATTCAAAGAGGGTCAGTGCTCCTCTTCAATAGTTATGGTTTGTTATTTTCTCGTCCTGATAGGGGTTTCGTCGGGAAACCCCTATCAGTTTTAGGCACACCGTCTCACTAATAAGACAGAATCTTGTTTTTAGTACCAAAAAGGCGCACGTTTTCGCTGAAGTTGGATTTATTCATTGAGACGCCCCACGCAGAGGGCATGATTGGTAGTAGCGGTAGCATTTGTCGTCGTATAAGTACCGCTGCTCGAGAGACTGTGTATCGTCAGGTTAGAACCAGACGCGCCGCTTATGTCGTTTGTCCAATATGGTTTGGTCGCCGCATTTCCCGTCATAGTCGCTCGGATCTTAATAGCTTCCGTCAAGGTCGCCAGATGCATTCGAAAGCCCGCGCGTTCGCAATCAGCGATAGCGGATAAATAATCTTCAGGCGACCCGCCCCACCACCAGCACAGGTTGTCGGCGCGGCCGTCCCTGGCTCCGAAACGTGCTATGCATTGGTCATCGGTAAAGGCGGTGCCGGGTATACGGGATGCCATATTAGCGAAATGCGCGCTCGGATAGGCCCCTGCGGCTGTTGCCGACGCAGCGGGCACGGTTGCCGACACCGTTACGTTCCCACCGGATGTATACGTGCCGGGAGACGACGTAGTTATCCCGCCAACTGTCGCTGTAGCAGTACCCTGAACCTGGATCGTACCCGCGTTCGCCAAACTCCCAGCCGACCCAGTCGTGTTCTGATTCAGTGTCGGCACATCACTGGCAACAATCGCGCGATAACTTGGAGCTCCGGCCGAGCCATTCGGCGCAGCAAGAAACGTCTTCGCTGTTTGTGAACCGCTTAACAAGTTGTATTGAGTCGTGGACATCAAACCATTAGCGCTCGCAGAGGCCAGAGCGCTTGGAATTGTCACATTATATGTAACCGCAGCCGTGATTCGACCCTTCGCATCCACCGTAAAGCTCGGCACAAAGATAAGAGATCCCCATGTGGGTGTTCTATGTGCAGTTTCACCATAAGTGTTCGGAGTCACCGCCGTATTCGCCAGCGTCGTGGCGATCGTCCCCGAGCCAATTTGCGTAGCCGGTGCCGTCACATCACCCGTAAGAGCAAGCGTCTGCGTTTTGACCACCTTAACGGCGAGAGAGTCAAGCACGGCCGTCACTGACGGAGCCTTAGTCGTGCTCGCCGTCATACTATTTTGCACCTGCGTCGGATGCACGTGATCGCCCGCAGCATAGCCCTTCGCTGCCGTGCCTACGGCAGCTGTGCCGGCGATTAGTGGTACGTCCGTTGCAAGTTCATTTTTCGTCGCGCCCGTTGCGATATCGGCCAATTTCGTGCTGTCGGCTCCCGTTGCCAACTTCGTGGCCGTAGCGGCATTACCCGTCGTGTTCTGATTCAGCACAGGAATATCTGCCGCAACCAGCGCACGGAAGGTCGGTACACCGTCAGCCACTGTTGGTGCTGCAAACACGAACTTCGCTGTTTGCGAAGGCAATGTCGGCACCGATCCGAATGTCTTCACGCCGTTCAGCGTCTGTGCTTTTGTCAACACAGAATCACGGAAATTCTGCAAGCTGGTGGGGGTTGCGCCCAGAGTCGTCGCATAGACCTGTGCTTCCGTTGCCGGAACTGTTGCCCCGGCGCCGCCTGCAACGGTAATGGCAGCACTCTTTGAAGGTACCTGCGGTGCCGTTGAGAAGGTAGCAGTCCCGCCAATAGTCGTCGTGCCGTTAATCGTGTTAGGGCCGGCGGTTGATATACCATTAGTAAATGTCTTGACGCCGCCAAGTGTCTGATTTTTTGTGTAAACAGAATCACGGAACGCGTCTGTAAGATTTTTTACCGAATTAAACACCTGTGCTTCCGTCGCCAGGGCTTGTGTGCCGGTGCCAACAGTTATCGCAGCGCTTTTCTGGGGCACCGTCGGTGAGACGGTAAACTGCGTCGCTGTGGTGGAGGTGAAACGGGCTTCGCCACTCACGGTCGTTGTGCCCGCAAGGGTGCTTGCACCGTTCAGTGTGGTCGTTCCGGTGACTGTGAGATTATTGGAAAACGTTTTGTTTCCGGCCAATGTCTGTGGCTTTGTCAACAGCGAGTCACGCACAGCATTGACAGCGGCATCAGTGGCCAAAGCCGTCGTGCTATTACCTGAATTGGCCTTAGCAGGAACCACCGGAGCCGATGTAAATGTCTTGATGCCGCCAAGTGACATATTGCGATTATAAATCGAATCAATATGGGCGATTAATGCCGACGGATTCGTGTTCAACACCGTATTATAGACCTGAGCTTCCGTCGCAAGGGCTGTCGTGCCGGTAGCGGCGGTAATTGCAGCGCTCTTGTCGGGTACAAGCGGAGATGTATCAAATGTTTTAGTGCCTTTAAGCGTCTGCGCTTTGTTATACACCGAGTCGCGGAACGTGCTCAATGCCGTGGGCGTGGCTGCCAAAGCCTGTGCCTGAGCGGTGAGGAAGACCTGTGCTTCCGTCGCTACGGCTGTTGCTGTCGTGGCGTTGGACGCGGTGATTGCCGTACTTTTTTGCGGAACAACCGGAGCTGCAGAGAAGGTTTTCACGCCGCCAAGGGTTTGTGCTCCTGACTCGGTCGTTGTTTTGAACGTGTTCAAATTGGCCAGCGCTAAACTGTCCGCTCCTCCTCCTGCCAGCTTGTTAGCTCTTTCTATTGCAGGCAGATCGGCCGCAACGATTTGACGGAAAGTCGGACGACCGTTCGCCGCCGTTGGTGCCGCAAAGAATGTTTTGGCCGTCGTTGAAGCTGGCAATTGCGGTACAGGCATTGTCACGGTTCCCGTAAAAGTCTTGTCGCCGCTAAAGATCTGTGATTTTGTATAAACAGAGTCCCGGAAAGCTCTCAAGATGGTGGAGGGAGTTCCGTTAACGGTCGCATAGACCTGTGCTTCCGTGGCAATGGCTTGATCGCCGATTGCTGCGGTAATTGCAGCGCTCTTACTCGGCACAAGCGGCGCATTAGTAAAGTTTTTTACGCCG
>BNTP01000022.1 GCA_025996695.1 Bacteroidia bacterium
CATTTATAAGACCTCGTTGCGCTTCTTTTTCCATTTTGTTGAGTTCGGTAGCCAACATGGTAAGCGTACCCCATCCCACCATTTTCATCAATTGGTCGATTCTTAATAGCTGTTCCGGGTCTTCAACCATTGATTTATGCCGACGAATAAAAGCCAAAGCCGTAATAACTTGCTTTCCGGATGCCATAACGCCAATCTGTTCATTATAAGCGGTTTGAATTTCGGATTTGAATTTTTGTTCTGCCCGTTTCACATGTTTATGGTGGTCTTCAATTCGGTCTGCGCGTTGTTCGTCTTTTTTTGCTTTGAAAATGTCCATTGCCTGCAATGCCGACAGTTCTTCAATGCTCCCCTCTCCATTTTGGAGAGGGGCTGGGGGAGAGGCTACTAAAAAGAAGCTTTTTATTTTGTCTGTCTTCAAAAAAACAAGCGAAGCCCCCCTTAATCCCCCCGACGGGGGGAAATACTCCCTCCCTTGTGGGGAGGGTTGGGGATGGGCTTTTCTTCCTGTTCGACAACGCAAACCTAAGTTTTCTATTTTTTTGTACTCCTTTGGATTATGTGCTTTCAGTTCGCGAATTTCTTCCAAATATTGAAATTCACGATTGAGTTCCTCTTTGGGTAATCCTTCCTCAAATAATTTATCCAGATGCAAATCCACAATTTCATCGGTAGAATAAATTTGATTGTCTTCGCCGAAAGCGGTGTGAAACGCTTGTATCTTTGCCAACGAATTGTTAATCAGATTAATCTGAGCATTCCCTTTTGTAGAGGGATAAAAGACATAATTGTAGATATTTTTTGCAACCGACCCGATGCGATTGACACGTCCTATTCGTTGCATCAAACGAGTGGAGTTCCAAGGGGTATCATAATTAACAATCACATTACTGCGATGCAGATTTACTCCCTCTGCGAGCACTTCCGTAGAAAGAATAATATTATAATCATTCTTTTGCCTTTCCGGTTTGATATTGGCATCAAAGTTTTCTTCGATTTCCTTAAATTTTTTATCTCGATTACTTGCCGAAATCATTAAAACGTCTTTTCGCTTGATGTTCTTATTCAACCATTCAATCGTGTCGGTCGATTCTGAAAAAACGACTAACTTTTGCCCGATATTGTTCTCTGCATCTAAAAAATCAGTATCCAACCTATTTAAAAATTCTTTAAGTTTAGGGTCTGTATCGCCCAGTTTTTTCCATAAATCAACTAAATTATCCAAAATCTTTTGGTCTGCTTTAAGTTTTACCCTGCAATCCTCTAAAAAATCTTCGGGTTTAAATATCTGATTTTTAGGATTTTCTTCTGATGCAGTCATTATGGCTTGCTCTATTTCTTCTTCTGACAATCCCTTTTCATAAAACTTGTTCAAATCCAAATCGGGTGCGATATACACTTTCCCTTTATCAAACATTTCAATCATTCGCCGATTGGCTGTTTGGAAGCGTATCAAAGTGATTTTAAAAGCATAAAAACTACTTTCAAGACGTTTTACCAATAATGTTTTCACGATGTACGCCAACGATTTGGAAACCAATTCCGCTTTTTCGTAATATTGATTTTGAATATCCGGTTTCAGATTAGCAATAGCTTGATAACGGGCATAATTTAATTTTTCAATCAAATATGAAACAGTATCATCAAACAACTCAGACAAATTTTCATCCAATTGGTATTCTATTTTAACCGGTTTCTGCACTTTTGGAAATGCAGAAACATCTTTTGCAAAACGTTTTGTTTCTTCAATATCGCGACGTGTTCGCCTTACAGTAATGGGTTTTATCACTTTTTCACGAATTTCCTCATACAGTTTTTTTAATGCCTCGACATCCAATTTGGGTTGTGATTTCATTTTTTTGTACTCCACCGTTTTGGGCGCAAAAAATGCAGTAAGATTAGGGACTCCATTTAATGTAGATTGTCGAGGATTCTGGAACAGTAGGATTTGATGATAAAGGTCTTCGGGCGAATTGTTTAACGGCGTTGCAGAAATCAACATTACTTTTTTCCTCCGTCCGTCTATTTTGCCGGAATTGATGCGTGGACATTTACAAATTTCTTGCAACAGTTTGAACATACCTGTTTCGTGATTGCGGAATTTATGAGATTCATCCACCAATATCAAATCATATTCATCGGCGTTCCAATAATCATAGTTGTCAATATCCAATACCTTACTTAAACTCCCATTGGATATAAATTTGGTGTTCCGGTCTAATCCGAATTTTGTAAATGTTGATTTCCAATTCTTTTCCAAAGCAGGAGGATACACAATTAATATTTTTGTATTGTTCACACCGTTTTCAATTAAAAAACGTTTGGCAATCATCGTTGCAATGACTGTTTTCCCCAACCCAACCACATCAGAAAGGAAGAATCCATCATATTTCAGCATTTTCCGAAATCCATCTTCCACAGCATCCAATTGATATTCCATTTTATGAAAATCTTCGGGAAGTTCGTATGGATTGTCGTTTTTATAATTAATCGCTTCGCCAAAATATTCTATCAGCATTTTGATATATAACACATAAGGAGTAACATCTCCCGCTAAATACGTTTCTGTTTTTGCTTTGGCAATATCAGTAGGCAAAATATCGCATCCTTCCGCCTCTTTCCATAATTTCTCAAATTCATCTTTGGCAAAACAAACATCCGAGTTATCATGTAGCAATACGTTGAACTCATATTGTCGGTCATTGCCTATGCCTAATCCTCTACCGGATAGATTACTCGAGCCGGTAATTGCAGCGGCATCCAAAGTATGTTCATTAAAGGTTTCGGGATAAAGGAGGTATATTTTTGCATGAATTTTCTTACTCGGATGTGCTCTCATTTCAATTTTTCGACTGATAATATCATCAATAAATTGTAGAATGCCATTTTCCACTTGTTCTGAATAATCAGAGTTCTCAATGTCCTTCTTTATATACTCCAAAAAATCAGACTTGGTTTGTTCGGGATTACCAAAAAAGATGATTCCTTTTGCTTGCGCATCGGCAATAAATTTATCAGCATTGATGCCAACGAGGATGCGGATTTTCGCCATTTTGGTAAGAAATGGTTGTATTTCAAAATAGCCGGAAGCCCTTAAATAACCGACAACGGCATCAAAACAGTTGATGTTCGGATTATTGGAAATCACGCCATCAAATTTATTGATAAGGGTGTTTTCTTGCTGATTTGTAAAGAATTTTGACGACATATATTACTTCTTTTTAGTTGAAACAAGCAAGTCCTTATATTTTAGGGTATCTGCCAACCATTTACCAGTCTTGTTCTGTTCAACAAGAGCTACTTTCAGTCGATTAATCTGTGCCATTGCTTTTTTCTTTTGATAATAGGTGCAAATGTATTGATTTTTTTTGATTTCGCCAAAAAATGTGTATCTTTGTCAGGATCAACGCATTAAAATCGCATAATATGGCTGAATTTTGATGCGTTGCGCGATATAATTGTGTTTTTCAGTGGATTGAAAAATAAAAATTACTATCTTTGCATTTTGAAAAAATAGACATCAACATGCTCGAATCATGAAAATATCTCTCATCACAGTCACTTACAACGCCCAAGAAAGTCTGGAGCAAACCATGCAAAGCGTGTTTGAACAGACACATTCCGATATTGAATACATCCTGATTGATGGCGGGTCGACCGACGGCACCGTAGACATCATCAAAAAGCACGAATCGCAAGTGGCACTTTGGCAAAGCGAAAAGGATAACGGCATTTACGATGCCATGAACAAAGGCATTCGGCTGGCAAAAGGCGAACTTATCGGCCTGATTAATGCGGGCGATTATTATGCTCCTGACGCGGTTGAACAGGTAGTGGCGTCGTACAAGCAACATTCGGAGTGCGGCATTTTTCATGGCAATATCAATCTTCTGAACGAAGACGGCAGCTTTTTCAAATTGAAAAAACCTAATTCGGATTTAAGTCAATTTTATCACGGGATGTCTCTTTTCCACCCTACGATGTTCGTCCATCGCTCAATTTATGAACAAAACGGCTTATATGACACTCACTTTAAGATTGCCGCTGATTTTGATTGGATTTTGCGCAATTACATCGCCGGAACATCCTTTTTTTATATTGACCACGTGATAGCCAATTTCAAACAAGGCGGTGTTTCCGTTAAAAACAAGGAGGATGCCAACTTGGAATGTCGAGCTATTTTGTACAAAAACGGCTACAAAAAGGAAACTGTTGAGCCGCTTTTCAAAAAATGGACTGTCACGCATCGCAAACAGCGAATTTTGGATGCCGGTTATGCGCTTGTCCGCAAATTGTTTTCAGACAAAATTGCCAATAAAATGGCGAAATATATCATCAATAAATAAGAAAAAACAATAAAACCGTTTTTCTTACGTTGATATAAGTATGAGAAAAAAGGCTATCCTGTTAATCGGTTTTGTTTTTGCGCTAAACAATGGGTGGGCGCAAACACAAAAGGCGCGTAATCAACCGTATGGCGACCAGAAATTATATCATTTTGGGATTTCTCTCGGCATGAATGTGCAGGATATTCAATTGAATAACAGCGGCATACCGACTGACGGGCAGACGTGGTTTGCCACGATTCCAAGTTATTCGCCCGGCTTTAGCGTGGGCTTATTGGGCGATTTATATTTGAATCCGATTTTTAATTTGCGCTTTTCGCCAACGTTGCATTTTGGCGATAAAAAATTTGTGTTTATCGAACCTGAAACAGAGGAGCGTTTCTCTACAACCGTTCGCTCCAACTATCTGTATTTCCCTTTAGACATAAAAATTCGCACGGTGCGAGTGAACGATTACCGCCCCTACATCTTTGCCGGCGTTTATGGAGCCTTGGATTTAGGACGCAAGTCGGATGAAGCAATTTACATGAAACCGCTCGATTTTGGACTGTCAATAGGTTTGGGATGTGATTATTACCTCCCGATTATCAAAGTGTGTCCGGAACTCCGTTTCAACTTTGGCGTGAAAGATATTGTTGACCACCACCGCACCGACCTGACGGACGAGAGCCTGCGCAAATTCACTACCGCGATTTCGCAAGGCAGGACGCGCATGATTTCACTCGTGTTTCACTTCGAATAAAATTCATAATTCATAATTATCTCACATATAAACAGGATGAAAAAAAGTTTCATAGTGATAGCGATGCTTGCGGCTGCCATTAATATGCAGGCACAAGAACTGAATGCGCGGGTGACGGTCAATAGCGACCGCATCGAGGGCACTGATAAAAACGTGTTTACAACGATGGAAAGAGCTATTACTCAATACCTTAATACTACTAAGTGGAGCGCGGCAACTGTGGCTACTAACGAGAAAATTGATTGTACATTTAGTATTAATATTCTCGAACGTGCAGACTATTTTTTTAAGGCAGAACTGTCTGTGCAATCACGCCGTCCGGTCTACAACGCCTCTTACAGCACGACATTGCTGAATTACAGGGACAAAAAATTTGATTTTGAATACAGTGAAAATGCGACCATTGTTCATCAGCAAAACAACCTGAATAGCAATCTGGAAGCCGTGCTTTCGTTTTACGCCAACCTGATTTTGGCATTGGATTTTGACAGTTTTTCATCTTTAGGCGGGAGTGTTTTTTACCGCGAAGCCCAACGCGTCGCTTCTACGGCACAGTCAAATATGCAATGGACGGGCTGGTCGGCATTTGATGACGAAAAAAGTCGCGGCACGATGATAAACGCCTATCTCGACGAGTCGTTAAAGCCCCTGCGCACGTTATTTTATACCTATCACCGCAAAGGATTAGACGAAATGGCCGCCAATCCTGACCGCGGGCGTATCACGATTGTGAATGCCTTGCCTGTGCTGACCGACTTGAAGCAGGTGCGCTCGGCAGACCTCGTTCTGCAAATGTTCGCCGATTCCAAATTGGACGAAATCGTTCTCATCGCCGAAAAAGCAACTTCCGAAGAGAAAAAATCAATTTACAACCTACTAAGCGATGTGTATCCAACTATGTCGCAACAAATTGCCCCACTAAAAAAATAATATGCTCCAAATAGAAGTCAAAAATGTTTTTAAGTCATTCAAGGATGTTAAAGCTGTGCGCGGCATCTCATTGACGATTGAGTCGGGTGAATTTGCTGCATTACTCGGCCCCAATGGCGCAGGAAAAACAACCTTGGTAGAGATGATGCACGGCTTGAAAAAACCGGACAGCGGCGAAATTTTCATTCAAGGGAAAACGTGGCAAAAGCAGGAGCACGAGCTCCGTAAAATCATCGGTTTGTCGTTGCAAGAGACTCGTTTTGCCGAAAAACTAACTATTTATGAAACGTTGCGACTCTTTGCAAGTTTTTTTGAATTGGGCGACAAACGGGTCAACGAGGTCATTGAGCTGACGGCATTGCAGAGCAAACAACACGCCATGACCGGAACGCTTTCGGGCGGACAACGGCAACGGCTGGCATTGGCTGTGGCATTGCTCAATCAACCTGAAATTCTCTTTTTGGACGAGCCGACAACCGGACTTGACCCAAATTCGCGTCAAGATTTGTGGCATATCCTCAAATCGTTGAAAGATCAAAGCAAAACAACCCTGATTTTGACAACGCATTACATGGAAGAGGCGGAATCTTTGTGCGACCACATCATTATTGTGGATGAAGGTCAGATAATTAAGGAAGGAAAATTGGACGATTTGTTGGATGAAAATTCACGCAATTTGGATGAGCTTTTTATCAACCTGACAGGGAGAACAATTAACAATTAACAATTAAGGGGCAGGACTTGGTCATTATGAAATCAATCAAAAATAATCAATTATATCAACTTACCATCACTCAGTGGCTGGAAACGATTCGCGAGCCGGAGGTGCTTTTCTGGGGAATTATTTTTCCGGTGTTGCTTTCCATTGGCATGGGACTGGCTTTTACACAAAGTTCCGAATCGAAGTTTCGGGTCATGATGGTGGAAAATTGCACGCAGTTAGATTCGTTGCTCGGCATTTATGCGCAACCGGATGCCAAAGATTCAAGTGTTTCTATTTGGGAAATTTCGGATAGCACTTTGGGCGATAGCAAATTTTCGTTTACCCGGAGCGATTGGAAATCGGCGATTGTTGCCCTCAAACGAGGCGAAGCGGATGTGATTGTGACGGATTCGCTGGGCAAGGCGCACTATCATTTCGACCCGCATAATGCACAGGCGCAGTTGGTGTATATGAAATTGTCGGCATTGATGAAATCGCCTCCTGATGCTCCGAGAGGTGGATTTAATATCCAACCGTTGACATTGAAAGGGACGCGTTACATTGATTTTTTGGTTCCGGGCTTAATTGCTTATGGCATAATGAGTGCCATCTTATGGGGAGTCAGTTATGCGATTATTGAACGGCGGTCGCAAAAATTGTTGCGGCGCATGGTGGCGACACCGATGAAAAAACCTAACCTGCTGATTGCCATGATGTTCGTTCGCACGTTGATGAATCTCTTTGAAGCCCTGTTTCTCTTTTTCTTTGTTTGGTTGCTCTTTGACATTCAGATTCAAGGGAACATCGGAGCTTTGTTTGTCTTGTTTTTAGCCGGAAACATTGCTTTTTCAGGGCTTGCCGTATTGATTTCGAGCCGAACGGCCAAAACAGAAGTAGGCACAGGCTGGATAAATGCCGTGTTATTGCCCATGATGATACTGTCGGGCATTTTCTTCAGCTATCACAATTTTCCCGAATGGAGCATCGGATTTATTAAATTATTGCCTTTGACGGCGCTTACAGACGGCATTCGGAGCATTTTCAACGAAGGCGCCGGTTGGATAGAAATCCTTTCGCCTTCCATCGCATTGTCTGCATTTGGCGTCATTTGCTTTGTTGTTGGAGTGAAGTGGTTTCGGTGGTATTAACATAAGACATTCCATATCTCGAAGATATGGAATGTCTGCGGAAAAAGAGTCGTTCTGCGGGAATCCACAAAAAACAACTCTACAAGCTACGTACGCACCGCGTAGCAATTTGCATGGTGTTGTTGTCGTGGGGACCGTCCAAATAGACGGAGACAATGATGGATACCTGGACCGAAGGGGTGTTTGGCGATGATGACCACCAGGCTGCGATTGGGTCCCGTCCGTACCGCGAAAAGGGTAACAAATGAGAAATTTGTTACCCTTTTTTGTTTTTATTCCCATAATAAAAACATTGAAAATCAACAAGTTACAAATCAGACCTGCAAAATTCCCCAAAAAATACTTTCTCAAAAGTTATTGTTTTTGTGTTACAAATTTTGTTACACATTTTGACAAGAAAAAATTACCAAGACAAATTACAATGATAATTTGTATATATCATTGTTTATTTTTATCTTTGCGGCGTGAAATTTTGAATAATAATTTTTCAAAGATATTGCAAAATGGGAAAATTAAACATTTCAGCGGTTTTTAACCGACAAAATAAACTGAAAAAGAACGGTACGGCACAAATAGAAGTTTGCGCCTGTTTAGACGGTAAGCGTAAATATTTCGGTACGGGTATCTGTGTAAAGCCCGAAACGTGGGACAAAAAGAAACAGCGTATTAAATCATGCGCGGCAAATGCGATACAATTAAACAAGCAAGTCAGCGATTTAATACAACGACTTGAAAACTGTTACATTGAAAAAACACACGCGGGCAAGCCTTTTTCTTTGGAACACCTTACCGAACTAATGCAGGGAAAAGAAATTAAAACTTTTACCGATTTTGTGCGTTATGAAATTGAAACAGCAGCACAAGCCGAAAAAACAAAAGCGAAAATCAATGCACACGCAACGATTGTAAATAAGCGCACTACATTTAAAGCCCTTTGCAACTTTCAAAAGGTTGTTCAATTTGACGAAGTAAATTTTGACTTTTTGAAAAGGTTTGAAAATCATTTAATTTTCAAAGGTTTAGGAACAAACACAATAAACAAGTATTTCAGACATATACGCGGGTGGCAAAACAGCGCAATAAACAAAGATTACTTTGAACTAAATAAATACGCATTTAGAAAATTCAAAGCACCCACCAAAAGCACCACAAGGGAATATTTAGAGCCGTCTGAAATTTTGCGTATTGAAAATTTAGAATTTGCACCCGAAAACCGACACTTGCAAAAGGTCAAAGATATGTTTTTATTTGCTTGTTATACAGGATTGCGTTTTTCCGATATAAGCGCAATTCAAAAAGATTGCATCAAACAGAGGGACGGCGGCGTGTGGCTTGAAGTTACAATGCAGAAAACAAACGAAAATATAAAATTACCTTTGTACCTTTTGCACAACGGAAAACCGACTGACCTACTGAAAAAGTACGAAAAAGCAGACAGCAAATATTACTTTGACGAATTAACAAATCAGTACGTTAATCGTTGCTTAAAAGAAATTGCGACTTTGGCAGGCATAAACAAGTGCGTAACGTTCCACACGGCGCGGCACACAACCGCAACATTTTTACTATATAAGGGCGTGGCGGTTACAACCGTGCAAAAGATTTTAGGACACAAGAAACTGCAAACAACGCAGATTTACAGTAAAGTAATGGATTTAACCCTAACAAAAGAATTGCAACAGATAGAATATTGATTTTTTTTCAAAAAACATTGTGATAATGAAAATTTATCATTATCTTTGCGGTCGAAATTAAAACACTAAAAAAAATAATAAGTATGGGTAAAATTTCAGTCAAACACTATTTCAATAACAGATTGAAAAGTGAGAATATAAAGGGGGAAAAATATAACCCTTTGTATGTGCAAATTGTACGGAACACAAAAACGCACCAAATAAAAAGTGTGTTTGTAACCGAAAAAATTACAGAAAATGAATTGAACAGTACCGAAATTCAAGAGCTGCGCAAGCAAGAAACAGACTTTATTTTGTCCTTTTTTGAGTTTGCCGAAAGTGCAATAAATGATTTTTCAGTAAGCAATTCAAAAACAAATTTAGGGAAATTGCTTGCTTTTTACAATGCAAATATTTATGAAATTACGAATGATTACGGCTTTATGGATTACGCAGCCCGAAAAGGAATTTATGAAAAACTGAAAACGTATATTTCTGACAAAACAGGGTTAAATTTTCATTTTAATCATTTAGCAAATTTTATTATAAAAGACATTCCTAATAGCTTTGAATTTTACGATTTATCTGTTATCAGTGAGTTGTATAAATTAGGAGTTTTTACAGACAAAGAGGCAGGGAAAAAAGAATTTGAAATTTTGCTTTTGCAGTACATTATTGATACCAACATAAAAAACAATGTACATAAAAACCCAACAAAATTAAGTATATTTGATTGGTATTCAAAAAGAAGTGAAATTTTATACTATATTGAAAAAAAGGCAAAATACAGTCGTGCAAATGATATTATGCAGTATGCAGCAGAAACAGATAATTTGTTAAAGTCTTTATTTTCAGATTTTTACAATGTAGGTATATATAAAAACTTGCATAAAATTATAGTCAATACAGATAATACATTATCGGTTGTTGAAAATGGTAAAGAAATTCATAAACCGCAATTTATAGCCGCTAAAAAATGGTACGAATAATCAAATATAAATAATTGATTTTCAGATATAAAGCATATAAGCAATAACAAGCAGACAAAAAAATTTCAATCAAAAACATTTACATTGTTGCTTTATCATTGTTTTTATATTACCTTTGCAGCAGAATTTTAATGTGATTTTAAAATTTATTATAGATTAATTATTTCAAAAGGTTGCGCACGACACAAATAAGTGTATCAAACAATGGAAACAAAAGAAATTCCACAAATTGCAATAATGCAAGTATCGGTTTCGGAATGGAACGAAACAAAAAAACAGATTGCCGAAATTGTCGGTTTGTTGCGTGAAACGG
The DNA here is from genome assembly GCA_025996695.1 of Bacteroidia bacterium. GTDB lineage: Bacteria > Bacteroidota > Bacteroidia > Bacteroidales > Azobacteroidaceae > Azobacteroides. The sequence goes on from BNTP01000022.1 coordinate 10,845, forward strand.
CAGACAACAAAAGCGAGTATTTAACCCCGAAAGAAGTTTGCGAAATGCTTAAAATAGGGCGTGCAACATTTGAACGGCACAAAACCAACGGACTATTGCCTGTGTATTCAATTGCAGGGGCAAAACGCAAATATGCAAAGAAAAGCGAGGTTTTGCGACTGTTAAGCGAGGGCAAATTTTGATATGTACGACAATATCAAAATATCTTTGACAGTGCCGTTTGTAACAAGCTATCGGGCGGACTTTTGCGCCCGCTTTGGCTTGCTTGTAAAAGACGAAAAAAAGCAGATTTACAGTAATAAGGGGTACGAAACATTAACTCAAAACAAGGGGGTTTATATGCACCTGAAAAACAGTAAATTAACCCTTGAATTTTCGCTGCATAAGTTTTATAATTATTGCGTGTATGAAAAGCCCTTTAATTATAACGATTTCACTTTCAAAGAGGCGCAAACGGCGGCGGCGTGGCTTGTAGAAATGTTTAACCGCTACTTTGATATTGCAGCCGCAAAGGTTGTAAAATACGAAGTCGGAATTAACGTAATAACAAGCGAAAACCCAGATTTGTATTTGCAGGAACTCAAACAGATAAATGTAAATGCAAAGGTTTTACCAATCAAAGAGGACACGCACTATAAAGAGTACAAGCAATTCAGCACGCAGCGGGACAAAGATAAACGTATTATCTATATCTTTTATAATAAGACGTTTGAGGCGCGAAGTAAGGGCAAAGCCGCAACCCGCGCAAACATACCCGAAAACGTTTTACGCGTGGAAAAGGACAACAAACGCCCTTTTGAAAAAATCGTATTTGCAAGACTGTTTGATATTGACTTTATGAAACTTACCGTAAATGAATTTAAGCAAAGGTTTTGTAGCGATTTGGAATATAAAGGCATACCCGTAAAATTAGAAAATATGAAACGCTTTGAATTTGATTTGTTGCGGTTGATTTATGAAAAAGGAACGGACGGCGCAAAGGCGAGAATAAAAGCGGACTTTGAAAACGGCACGATTAAGCGGGCTTGTTATTTCAACAAATTGCGGGTTATTGAACGTATAAGCGCAACCACGCCCGAAATACAAATACAGTATTCACGGCGGGCGATTGAGCTTAACAATCTGATAATCAGCAAGATAGAAACAGTCCATAAAAATGGACTGTTTTAAGCAATAATGATAAAATCGGAAAACAGCGAAAAAGCCGAAAAATGATAATGAATGAATAAAAAAAATACTCAAAGATTATCAAAAATGCAGCGAAACGACAAAAACAACGGTAAAAAGTACGGCGCATATACGCAGCCGCAACCCTTTTTTTGTCCTTTTTTGCCCTTTTCCGAAAATCACGGCACTATATACTACACACGCCGCAGGTTGCGCCGAAAGGCGCAATAAAGGCGTGCCTAAAAAAAATTGAAGTATGAATTTTGAAAATAAGAAAATAGAATTTTACTATTTTTATGGAACGAAAACACAGCCCGAAAGAAAACAGCGAGTAATGGAATATCACAAAATAAATGATATTGATTTCGGATTTTATGAAAGTAAGAAACACAAAGTACTTCACGCAATACATTTACAAAGCGGATTTTCTGTAATTCAACTAGAAAGCGAAGATTACAGAAAAGAAACAGGATTTAAGGCTTTGTTTGAAAAAGTTAGTAAGATGCCAAAGGCGAAGCTTGAAAAGGTTTTGCCGAATACGATAAAAAAAATTGAGGCGTGGGGCTTTGCCTACCCTCTGAATGGTTGAGCGATTTTTAAGTTATAGAGTGTAACAAATAAATTTAGGATTATGATAACAAACGCAACAATTAAGGCAAAAGTAAAAGGGTTGCAAAAAGAGCAACAAAAAGAAGTGTACGCCGAAAAGGTAAAACAGTATTTCGCAATGGGTTTGACTTATTACGAAATAGGGAAATTGTTAGATGTGAGTAGTCGAACAATACAGAGATACGTTGCAGCGCACGAACTCAAAAAAGAGTGTCCCGCGCCGAAAGCGTTACAGCAAAAAGCCTTTGAACTTTCTGCAAAAGGATTTAGTTACAGAGAAATAGCAGAAAGATTACAAGTTACAAAAACAACTGTATACACGTGGCACAGAAAGCAGAAACAAGCCAAAACCCCCGAAACATAGGGCTTTGCGGTGGTTGTTTCGTATAAGTAGCGTATAAGAGTTTTATTTTTAGCACAGAATTAAACGAAAACTAAACAAAAATGCAATAAAATTAAACTACCGAAAACAAGCGTATTAAAGCCGTATAAGTACAGAAACACAGCAACAAAAAGGCAGGACAAAAAGCCCCAAAAAGCGGCTGTTTTTGAGGAAAAACGAGTAATTGTACAGAATTAGGGCAAAGAAAATACAAGCAACGCACTTTTGCCGCCGAAAAATCAAATAGGGGGGTACATTTAAAACAATATAAGCAGAGCGGACAAAGTCGCAATTTTGACACAAGGCAGGTATAAGGTTAATTTGCTTAGATTTAGGGTAAAGAATATAACAGGCGCGACAATGCAGGACAAAAAGCACTAACGGCGGGCGGCAAACAAGCCGCCGAACAAAGCACCGAAAGCAACCAGCACACGAAAAACGAACATAAACAAACAGAAACGGGGCAAATTTGAATGATTGTGGCGAAATGGAATTGCCCCACAAAAACAACAAAGTGCCTTAAAACGCACGAAAAGCGAGAATAAAATAAATGAAATATTACAATGATATGTAAAGTATGATTTTGAAAACGATAAAACAGATTGAAAGGGAAAAACAAGCGCGGCGGGTTGTGCCGTCTTATGCTTGTTGCCTTGAAATTTGCCGCGTGTTGCGTATTTCAAAAAACGTGATTATGCAGGAATTGTAAACAATGCAAGCGGCGGGCGTGGTTGTTGGAATGGGTAACACAATAAACGATAATTACATATTGTTGCGCCCGCTTGAAAAATACCTGTTTTAGTCCTTACGATACTCGAAATTGGTATTATAAATCAGTAAGTTAGATATTATGTATAACACAAAATATAACACGCACGAGAAAATTTATAACATTTTGCACGAAAATTAACAGTAAAATTCTATTGAAATGAAACAGAAAAGAAAACAGCAAGCCACGCCAAAAAAGGAACTAAACCGACAATTAACGGCGGGCGGGTTTAAGCGTGTGCCGCTTGTGCCGTTCCTTTGGTTACAAGCAGACGGCACAACATACAATACCGACACGCAGAGAGAGAGCAAGCCGCGTTTTATTTTCATACAAGCAGACGGGCAAAAGTGGAAAACCGAAAAGGTTGTTTTGTGGTTGTTTGCAGGGATAAAGCCACGCAAAGGGAAAATCCACTATAAAGACGGCAACGCAGCAAACAAAACAGTCGAAAATATGCAGTACATTAGCACCGCGCAAATGCAACCCGAAAAGGTAAATATTGAAAATTTACGCACCGCGTTACGCTGTTTCTTTGAATTGCGCCGCAACGAAAAGCCCGTACCGCAAAACTTTGAAACGAGGTTAAAATTGCGTATGATTGTAGATAATTTCATATCCACTTACAAATACAGAAATGAAAAATATTACCCTGTTTTTGAAAAATGGTTGCACAAAGATTTTGAATGTTTGCAGCGCAACGAAACAGCCACGCCCGCCGAAATACAAAGATACACAGCAAGGGAACGGCAAATGATAATAGCGAACTACATAAACAGAATAACCGCCGAAATTTGCGAGGGTTTGCAAGTGGGTACTTTGGAATTAAAGCCGTACCAAAAGACAAAACGAGAATTGTATAACGAAAAAATACAGTTATGCAAACAGTTAGGAATAAAGCGTAAACAACAAAAGCCCCTGCGTTTTCCGCCTGAAATTGAAAAAGATTTTGCAGTTTTGGGAATTGAAAAAGCCGAAAAACCCGATTTTTCAAAGGTGGAAAAACTACCAACGGGCGCAAAGTTATGTATTTGGTTGCACCGTTGTATTGATATTTTGCAGGCGGTTGAAATTGCGTACCCCGAAATATCAGACGGCGCAAAGGAATTGCAGAAAAAAATTGAAACAGTAATTGAAAACACAAACTTTTTTGAGTAATGGAAACAATACGATTTAGTTATAATTGGAATAACAAACTAACAAACGCGGCTTTTACAACGTTGCGACTGCACAACCCGCATAAATACCAACGCGGCGCAAAATATATGATTGAATGTAAGGGCAAAATTTTAGGGGTTGCGGTTTTGCACGAAATACGGACTTTCAAAATTTCGGACTTAAATAATTTCGTTACCTTTTTAGATACGGGGTATAATGTTTCTGAAACAGTTAAATTACTGCAAACAATGTACAAAAACAAAGTGTATGATTGGAACGCCCAAAAATTGGATTTTTGCCTTTTGGTATATGAAAAGCCCGCAAAAGAAAACCGCCTTTTTGACTAAAAAAAACCGCCCTCACAAAGGGCGGTTTTTTGTTGGTTTTTCTCAATTCGTTTCTAACTGAAAAAATAAGTCCCTTAATTCTTTTGTGATGTAAAATGCTTCTTGGTGTGCGCTGCAAATACATTCATTTTCATTGCACAAAAAACGCAAATAATTAAAAAGTAAGTCATCTAATACTTTGGCAATTTCTTTGCCACTTCCGCAATTATAAATTAACTCACTTGTTAATTCAAATAATTGCTTTTTGTCTTTGATAAAATCCATAATAACTAACATTTAGGAATAAATAAAAGGCTTGTTTTAGGTGTCCTACGTTGTTAGTTTCAAACGCCGCGCCCTTTCAGGTACGCGCACCATTACAAGCCGTTAATTTAATTTTTTTCGCTATCATACAACTAACATTTAGGAACTGCAAAAGTACAAATAATTTTTCAATAGCAAAAAAAACTAACAAAAATATTTTTTTTGGTTACGCCTGTTTCTGTTAGGTGCTTTGGCGGGCGGGCGTTTCTGTTAGGCGGTTGCGGCTTTGCCTGTTTCTGTGAGCCACTACACGCGGGCGGCGTTTCTGTGATGTGGGCGGCGGGTGTGCCTGTTACAGTTCGGCGGGATTGGTTGCGCCTGTTTCTGTTAGGTGCTTTGGCGGGCGGGCGTTTCTGTTAGGCGGTTGCGGCTTTGCCTGTTTCTATGAGCCACTACACGCGGGCGATGTTTCTGTGATGTGGGCGGCGGTGTGCCTGTTACAGTTCGGCGGGATTGGTTGCGGTTGTTTCTGTTAGGTGCTTTGGCGGGCGGGCGTTTCTGTGGTGTGGTTGCGGCTTTGCCTGTTTCTGTGAGCCACTACCAACGGGCAGCGTTTCTGTGATGTGGGCGGCGGGTGTGCCTGTTACAGTTCGGCGGGATTGGTTACGCCTATTTCTGTTAGGTGCTTTGGCGGGCGGGCGTTTCTGTTAGGCGGTTGCGGCTTTGCCTGTTTCTATGAGCCACTACACGCGGGCGATGTTTCTGTGATGTGGGCGGCGGTGTGCCTGTTACAGTTCGGCGGGTGTTTAATTACCATTTAATCAGCGTTTAAATGAAATAATATTTTGAAAGTGCGATTATTTCAAAATAATTATATACCTTTGCAGCCGCAAAGAATGATAAACAACGATAAAAGTTATTTGGATTATTGCGTGTTATGAAATTTGTTACAAATGTTTCGCAAGTGGTTGAAAATAAAGACGTTAAATAACAAAATCAACGTTCCGTCCGGACCGCGTATAGCCACTATCCGTTTTCCCGGATAGTGCGGAACTTCCGATCCAGAGTTGACTGAGTTCGGACGGGGTTCCGGATGTACCTATTCCACTTTTCAGCGTTGTGAACGAGTTCCGTAGGGCTGTCCAATGAGAATTATCCGGCACCGACCATTCTGGCCCCAGCTCTTTACATGCCGCAACGGCTTGCGACCAAGTGTAATACCAGCCGCGACCGGAATGATACCCGCCGTCATAGTCTTGATAATCAGCTGTGCCTTCGGCAATATTTTGGGTTGTCCAGCAAAGATCTTTTAGATCCGTGTTATCATAATTTGCCGTCGTATAAGTTTTTATCAGGTCGCCGCATTTCCAAGGTATCGGCGGTACATTTACATCTGCCGTTGTGTTAAACGCCGTCACCGTCGGAATAGAGAACGCAATCTCTTCGCCGTCCAAGCCCAAGGTCAGCAAAAATGTATATTGCCGGCCGGCTTCAAACACGATGCCTTGCGCTTTATTTGCAGGGTCGTGCAGGCGGAAAACTACCTGTCGCGTATTCACCGTGTCGTTGGTGAGATAATCCACTTCGGCAACGGTGGCGTACAAATAAGTAGCATCCGCCGGACTGGCGGCTATTTCGGCTACTGTGCCATATTCCGGCGTGCTGCCGGTGAATGCTCCTAATTTGGTTTCCTGCGGCAGCACCATCAAGCCGTTACTCGCATTGGTAATCGCAGTGTAATCGGTACTTGCAGTGCCTGTGCTGTAAGGCACATACACATTTGTGTTTCCGAGATCCACTTTGTAAGTTACTGAATCGGATTGTGCTTTCCAGGAAACGTTGTATTGACCCGCAACATGCGGAAATGGATCTGCTGCGTTCGGTACCGAATCCAACAGGTTGAGCGTTCCCTTAGATTTCAAGTTACTCAACGCCAGTTCTTTAATCAGATACGTCTTGTTTTTGTTCTGATTTTGAGCCTTGAAAACAATCCGTGACAGGGCATGCTTGAAATTCAATTGCACGGTAGGATTGAGTGGGTTATAAGCTAAGTCTACACTTTTAGTCACCATGAAGTCCTCCTGTTGGTCAAGCGGAACGGTGTATTTAATCTCGGGGCCGGTGGCAGGAGGAATCGTGACTGAGGGCGCCTGTTTCAAACCACCCGTCACGTTCACACTGGACGCGGGCGAGTAAGCGAAGAAATCCACGGAATTTCTTGCCGGCCAGTTGGCTTTGGGGAAATAGTCCCAATTGTTTTTACCTGCACCATCCTCTTCGCCG
>BNTP01000023.1 GCA_025996695.1 Bacteroidia bacterium
CAACTACGAGATGCCAAGCATCCCTCGACATCTCAATGGCTTCTTCGTCCGATAACGAGCAACCCCGTGCAGTATTCCCCCAATATCCCCCAATTACGAAATACACTTCTATAAAATTATCGGACGATTCACTTGGCTTTTTCTTCACGTCGCCGGTCATTTCACCGATGTTACCGGTCATATCATGTATTCCCAATTCATTTGGCGCTTTCGTCCCAACAGGTTGCGCACCAAACCCGACTTCACCTGAGCGTGGTTGTCCCGCCCTGCACGGTTACCATTTCCGCAAAAGCAGGAGTAGGCTCATTGTTGTCACTGCAACTGCTGAACACTGCCAGCGTTGCCAAAAGAAATAAAGAAATCTTTTTCATTTTGAATTTGTTTAAATTATTATTATTAAAAAGAGTTGTATTTTTGTTTAATTGCTTGCACATATAAACGCACAAAAACCCAACCAAAAACTCTCGAAGAGCCTTTGGTTGGGTTACAACAGCCGACAAGACTTTGTTAATGAATGTTAAATTACGAGGAGGAGGGGGGGTAAAATTAACTTTTATTAAATGTTTCATGTTTGTATGTTGATAATTTTCAAAATTTGAGTCTGCTTTAACTACACTCTAAACTCTAATAACTACACTCTATTTTTGAATGCCGACCGTAATTTAATGTTTGTCAAAACTTTTTTAGTATGTAACGGAAAATCGCCTTTCATAATCCAGTCGTAGTAGCCAAAATCTGTTTTTAGAACCTCTTCGACCAATAGTCCTTTGTACTTGCCAAAATTGATGACTTCCCGCTTTTGGTCGTCATACACGATGCGTCCCGCAAAGTCCACATTGTTGCCGTAAGCCGACACTTCTGCCAAAAAAGCCATGTCGTTTTCCAAGTCGGGATACTTATCCAATTGGGCTTTCAGTACCTCGTAAGTGGCTTTTGTATCCGCTTCGGCGGTGTGAGCATCTTCCAAATCCTGTCCGCAGTAAAATTTGTACGCCGCCCCCAAAGTGCGTTGCTCCTTTTTGTGAAAAATCGTTTGCACATCAATAAATTTTCGCTTCGTGAAGTCAATGTCCACGCCGGCACGCAAAAATTCTTCTGCCAACAAGGGGATGTCAAAGCGATTGGAATTGAATCCTGCCAAGTCGCATCCTTCAATTTGCGCTGCCAACGATTTGGCAACTTCCTTAAACGTCGGAGCGTCTTTCACATCCTCGTCGCAGATGCCGTGAATGGCAGTCGACTCGGGCGGGATAGGCATTTCCGGATTGATGCGTCGTGTTTTGGACTCTTCATCACCATTGGGCATCACTTTCAAATAGGCAATTTCCACAATACGGTCAGAAACGATGTTTATACCGGTCGTTTCCAAGTCAAAAAACACAATCGGATTCTTTAAGTTTAAATTCACGTTTTTTTAGAATTAAAAATTAAGAATTAAAAATTAAGAATTAAAACGCATGATTCTTAATTTTTAATTTTTAATTGAAATTGATTTAGTCGTTTAGCATCATTGGCATCAATAACATGAGTAAATCTTCGTTTTCTTCATTTTCTACGGGCAGCAACAAACCTGCGCGAGAAGGGTCGGCTATTGCCAACGTGACTTCTTCGGATAGCATGTTGTTGAGCGTTTCGATGAGGAATGCCCCCTTGAATCCGATGCTCATTTGTGCGCCGTCATACATGCAGGTGATAGTTTCTTCGGCAGACGTTGAAAAATCAACGTCTTGTGCCGAAATGAAGATACTGTTGGGCGACAATGACAACTTAATTAAATTGGTGCCGCTGGAGAACGTGGACACACGTTTTAACGCATTCAGGAAATTTAAGCGATCGGCCGTCAAGTTGTAAGGATTATCTGTCGGAATCACTGCATTATATTGTGGATATTTGCCTTCGATGAGACGGCAAACGACCGTAAATTTTTCCATTGTGATGTAGGCGTTATTGGCATCAAACGCAATGGTCACCTGACCTGTTTCGCGCGGAAGGATTGTTTTCAGGAGGTTCGCCGGTTTTTTGGGCAGGATAAACGACGCCTCGACATTGTCCACCACGCTTAAATTTTTCAGGCGCACCAATTTATGTCCATCCGAACCCACAAAAGTCAGATTTTCGGGTGTAATATCGAAGAAAACGCCATTCATAATCGGTCGCAAATCCTCGTCGCCGGTCGCAAAAATCGTATGTGTGATACCCGACAGCAAAGCATCTGCGTCGATAGTCAGTTTGGCAGCATCGTCAGTCAATGGCTTGGATTGTGGATATTCATCGCCTTTTTGAGCCACAAAATTGTATTTGCCATTTTCATAATAGATAAACAACGCCAACGTCGATTCGTCAATTTCAAAACGAATAGGCTGTTCGGGCAACTCTTTCAACGCCTCCAACAAGTTTTTGGACGGAATGGCAAACGCACCTGCGCCAGTCACCTCACTGATTTCGATGGCAGTCACCATGCGTGTTTCAGAGTCCGCAGCCGTGATTTTTAGTTGATTATCTCCCACATCAAAGAGGAAACAATCCAAAATTGGTTGTGCATTTTTTGATGCAATCACACGGCCAACTGTTTGTAAGTGGCTTAATAACAGGTTACAAGATACTACGAATTTCATATTTTAATTTTTAATTTTATTGTTTCAAATTCAGTCTACAAATGTAGTTGATTTTTTTTGAATCACAAACAAAAAAGAAGAAAAGTTTTCAGCAAAAAATTTTTTTTTATCAAAAAATAAACATATCTTTGCACCTGAGTTGCTGACCGATATTTTCCAAGCCATATTTGTCATTAGCCTAAGTTAAATTTTAATCAGTAAAAAGAAAAGTGTATGGAGCAAGAATTTGGGAAATGGTTTTTGGACATTGCAAAATATGTTCTCACCGCAGTGAAAGAGAAAAAAAATAAGAGAAAGAAAGGAGGAAAATTATGTTAGGAGTAATTATGATGGGAGTTGCCTTTATGTTGATTTGTGCTTTTTTGGTAATCTATTTTAAAATAGAAGAACGCAAAGAAGCAGAAAAATAAGAAAAAATTATGGAAGGATTGATGATTTTAGGAGGAACAGCTGTTTTAATAGCTATCGTGTTGGTAATCTACTTTAAGATTGAAGAGCGAAAAGATTTAGAAGAAAAATAAAAAAACTAAATATTATAAAGATGAGAACAAAAAACATTTTAATCTTAGCTGTCCTCGCGGTATCGTTGGCAGCTTGTAACAAAAAAACAGAAGTAGCTCCGGCAACGGATGTTGTTGAGCAAGAAGTGGTGGTAGCTGAGCCGGTGGTTGAAACGCCTGCTTTGAAACCTGCTGATGCGCTGAAAGAGTTTAAGGCGTTTGCCAAAAGCTATGGTGAAGCGTACAACAACATCACTAAAAATCCGGGTAAATACACCGAATTGGCCGGTCAAGTGCAAACAAAAGTGGCAGAATTGGAAGCTATTAAGGATAAGTTGAAACCAGCAGAAGTGAAGGAATACGAAAAAGCCAAGAAAATTATTACGGATGTTAATTCCGGCGGCACGAAAAAGAAGTAAACACTTCCTCTTAAATGTCTGTAAGACTATCCGTTATTATTGTTAATTACAACGTCAAGTTGTTTTTGGAACAATGCTTAAACTCTGTGTTGGCGTCTTCGATGATTGCCGACATGGAGGTTATTGTGGTGGATAATGCCTCTATGGATGGTTCACAGGACTATTTGCCTCCTCTTTTTCCACAAGTAAGATTTGTGTTCAGTCCCGAAAATCTTGGTTTTGCGAAAGCCAACAATTTGGCTATCAAGCAGGCTCAAGGGGATTATGTGTTGTTGTTAAATCCTGACACGCTGATTGGCAGGCACACTTTAGCCAATGTCTGTCGGTTTATGGATGAACATCCGGACGCGGGCGCACTCGGGGTACAGATGCACAACGCGGCAGGAACTTTTCTGCCGGAATCCAAACGCGGATTTCCGACGCCTTGGGTGTCGCTGTGCAAATTGTTTGGATTTAATAAACGGTATCATTTGACTTATTTGGATAAGGAACAAGTGCATGAAGTTGATATACTTTCGGGAGCATTTATGCTACTGTGCAAGGAAGTTTTACGCCAAACAGGCGGTTTGGACGAGGCTTTTTTTATGTACGGCGAAGATATAGACTTGTCTTGGCGTATTAAACAAGCCGGTTATAAAAATTATTATGTGCCTGAAAAAATTCTACATTATAAAGGTGAAAGTGCCAAACAGAATCAATTTCATCACGCCTGCGTTTTTTATGATGCGATGTTGATTTTCTACAAAAAACACTATCCTAATCAAGGTGTATTAGCCCGCTGGGGCATAATATCTGCGGTTCGTATCTGTCAATTACTCGCTTTCTGCCGCATTAAATTCCACTACCACGCAAAGTGATTTTTACGGTTTCAACTAATATCTTAAAATCCAATGCCGTCGACAAGTGATCGTAATACCATTTATCATATTGCAGGCGTTCTATCATTTGGTCTACATTCGAAGCATAACCGTATTTAGTCATCCCCAGCGAGGTAATGCCGGGTCGCAACGCCAAGAGTTGACGAAATTCGGGCGCACGTTTCATGATTTGGTCAATATAAAATTGCCGTTCCGGACGGGGACCAACCAATGACATATCGCCTTTCAATACATTCCAAAACTGCGGCAACTCATCTAAATGATAACGGCGCATCGTGCGACCCAAAGGTGTGATACGCGTATCCTGCAACGATGCCAAGGTCGGACCATATTGCTCAGCATTGGGCTGCATCGTGCGAAATTTATAAATCAAAAATGGATGTCCGTATTGCCCAAGTCGTTCTTGTTTGAAAAAAACCGGCCCCTCGGAACTTGCTTTCACGCGCAACATCAAATAAATGTAAAGCGGCGACAAAAGCAACAGAGCCAATAAAGCAATCAGTTTGTCGGCAACTATTTTGATTATATTTTCAAATTTTCTCACACGGTCAATTGGGGCTTTTGAAACAGCCGCCTACGATTATTTCTTTGTGCGATCGCCGTAACGCGTTTTGAATTTGTCCACACGACCGGCAGTATCCACCAACTTGTGTTTGCCCGTGAAAAATGGGTGCGATGTGTTTGAAATTTCTATTTTTATCAACGGATAAGTGACGCCACCGATTTCGATGGTTTCTTTGGCGTTAATAGTCGAGCGAGTGATAAATGTATCATCGTTAGACATGTCTTTGAATGCGACCGGACGATAAGATTCCGGATGAAGTCCCTGTTTCATTGCGCTTTATCTATTTATTTATGTTTTTTCTTAACTTTCAGGCTGCAAAGGTACACCTTTTTTTTGAAATAGCAAAAACTATGCTAATTATTTTTCACAAAAAAGCTCCAAGCCGTCGTAAGCAATAAATACATTTGGGGGGAGTTGGGGCTGCATTTCGGCGTAAGAGCCAAATTTGTGCGTCGTATGAATCAGGTAGGCTTTTTTCGGCCGGATGCGGGCAATGTTTGCCAATGCGGCGTCGATGTTTTCGTGTGAGAGATGCTCCTTGGCATGCAGAGCATTGATGACCAACACGTCTAAATTGTGCAATTTATCGTATTCTTCTTCGGGGATGGTTTTCAAATCAGTCAAATAAGCCAAATTGCCGATGCGATAGCCTAAAATCGGCAAATTGCCGTGCATCAGACGCACCGGAATGATGTCTATCCCGCTCACAGTGAACGGATTATTTGCAATAGACACTAAATTGAGATTGGGAACTCCCGGATATTTATTTTCCTTGAAGGCATACGGGATGCGTGTTTTGATGGCTTCTGCAACGTAATCTTCGGCATAAATGTTGAGTGCTTCCGTTTTGGAAAAGGCTCGCAAATCGTCCAATCCACCCACATGGTCGTAGTGCTCGTGGGTCAAGAGCACGCCGTCCAATTGGTCGAAACAGTCTGATTCCAAAGCAGTTAATATCTGCTGACGAAAGTCCGGCCCGCAATCAATCAGCAGGTGTTTTCCGTCTATTTCGACCAGCAACGAGGTGCGCAACCGCTTGTCGCGCGGGTCGGTCGATAAACAAACATCGCACCGACAACCGATTTCCGGTACGCCGGTGGATGTTCCTGTGCCTAAAAAACGAATTTTCATAAAAAATTATATGTTATTGTTTTACAACTTCATAGTCGATTTTGTTGCCGTTGCGTTTCTTTTTGGTATCCACCAAAATGTCTTCACAATTGGCAATTTGGGTTGTATCGTACTGTTTTTGCAGTACGATGCGAACGATTTTACCCCGTGTGGTATTTGCAGCGGTCATTCCCGAAATAAAATTTCCTAAGGAATAAACGATGACATTAGATATTTTTTCTGTGGAGTCGCGGTTGATTTGCGTGGGTTGGACAACGTGCGGATGTCCGCCCATCACAATATCGACACCCTCTTGAATAAGAAATTGCGCAAGATTTTCCTGTTCTTTGTTTTGCACCAATTTGTATTCGATGCCCCAGTGCATGTTGGCAATAATAATATCGGCATGCATCGCTTTTGCTTGTTCAATATCCTGATGAATTTGGCAGCGGTCAATATAGTTGACGTGGTCCGGAACCGTGGGTTTGATGCCATTGGTGTCGTAAGTGTAATTCAAAAAAGCGATACGGATGCCTTTTTTGTCCACCAGCAAGGGATACGTTGTGTCGCGCTCCTCCTGATTTCGAAAAACACCCGTGTGTTGAACATTCAGGCTATCCAGCACATCCAATGTGCGATGCAGCCCTTTGGAACGCCTGTCTAAAATATGATTGTTGGCATTGAGAAAAATATCGAATCCCGCATTGCGTAACGCAACGGCGTATTCATCGGGCGCGCTGAACATCGGATAGCCTTTGTAAGGCTTTCCGCCCAAAGTAGCTTCCAAGTTCACAACGGCAATGTCTGCTTGTTCAATCAATTCTTGCACCGATTGAAAATAGGACGAATAATCGTACTGCCCATCGCGATACGCATTGTCAATTTGCGACTGATGTTGCATCGCATCGCCTGCAAAGAGCAAAGTAACTTGCTGATCAAAGAAATTTTGTGCAATTATCGTCTGAACAAGTGCAAAAAAACAAAATATACTAATGCTTGTCTGTTTAATACTCATTTTCGTAAAAAGCCATATTTATACACTTTCGGCTCAATTTTTTGTGCCAAAATTTTTAGTTTGTCGCGCAGAATGCCGATTAATTCCGTGTATTGTGCATCTTCGCTGGTGTTGTTCATTTTTCCTTTGTTGTTACGCTCTTGGAAATATTCGCGTATGTCGTATAATGAGGCGTCAACGTTGAAAGCAAGGGATTTACCCCCCCTGTCACCTTGCGCGTGATAATATTTCCACAGTGCACGACCGGCGTCAAATACTTTGCTTGCTTCCTGAGAAAATTCTCTGACTACGCTGCCGTATTCAAATTTTGATTCTGGCTCACACACCATAAACATATTTAACTGTTTTGCATAGCCCCCACTTCCTACTCCTCCAATATTGAATTTCTTCCCTGCAATAAAGTTGGTCATAAAATTGCTTTCAAACTTATCGCGGGCGTTTACTTCCTGTTCCGTGAAAGGTATCCAATGATTGATGCCATATTTTGATTGAATATTATTGTTGAAAAGCGTATAAGCAAGGCAATCATTTTGAAATGCTTCATCATTTTCCCAGCCTTTATTGGGATATAAAAATTGGTCGCGGTCGTTGAGCCAATCTGCAGCAATGCAATGGCGAACCGCAAAATAAACGCACGATTCAATTAAGCTTTCTTTGGTAATCCAACAACCTCGCGGATTTGCCATTTGTTCCTTATGGTTAAGAATGTAAACAATGTTATTGTGTTGAAAATCATTACCATTGGTTCCTGCCAAAAAGCCAATTTTATTTTCTGAATTTGACTTAAACGAAGAAATCCATTTGTTTATAACTTGCATCTTATCATCCGTGAAAAATGTTTTATTTTTAATAAAAACTCCGTTTGCATCAAAAGTATCCGATACTATGTATTGAAATTGTTCTTTAATATCAGTATTCCAAATTTTAAATCCAATAGGAAATTTCCCCGGAACATTATCAAAAGTATTTGCGGGAACGACAAAGCATTTTTCTAATTTTGCTATAAAATAGTTACGATAAGTCTTAAAAGCAGCCCCGTTTAATGCTTTCACTTTTGAAAACTCAGCAATTTTGCAACCTGATATTTCAAAATAGATTCTGATAAGAAATTGCGTAAAAAGCTCTCGTCCGGCTGTTCCTAACACAGAAATGTATTGATCGTGTATTTTTGATTGATTTACTCCCGCCTTACCCCGTCCACCAAGACCCGAAACTTCTGCATACGGCGGATTAATATAAACAACCAATTTTTTGCGTTTTTCGGGGTCATTTATAATATTTTGTAGTCCTTGCGGCAGTTTAGTAAAATCATCATTGAGAAAATCAAATTGAAAAACATGGTCTTGAAGCAGATTAGCGCCGTTGTCTATCCTGTCGTGCATCACGTCCACATCGGCTTTATCAAGCGTGGAAGCCCAGATATTGTATTTATTAGTCAAACCCGCAAGTAGATTTCCTGTTCCTGCGGCACAATCCCAAACATAATATTCATCCTGCCAATCTTCGCCCAACACATCGGCAATGTAGCGTTGCGAAAGTTCCACCCAAATTTGCGGCGTAAAAAAACTGCCCTTGCGTTCACGCACATCTTGTGGCACCAGCAAATCGCGACGGTTGACAATATAATCCCAGTATTCTTCTTTTGGCGGGCGTTGGTATCGCGCCCAAAACTGATTATGCGCCTTTTGGTTGTCTGAAAAATCGGCACGACTGCTTGTGAACAACCCCGTTTCATTTATCTTACGGTCAATTTCATAAAAATTGGATTGTAAAAGCACAAAAAGATTATCCTTAATGCTCGTATTTTCGGAAGACAATAAATCGGCAAGATAAAAATCGCCCTCAATAATGCCTGCCCTTTTCGCGGCGTCCCAATTGACTGCAATTGACGGTTTAACACTTTGCAGCCATTTGTTGTAAATAATGATGAAATTGTTTTTATCAATCTGTGTTTTTGTTGTTTCAACTTTCCCAATAATAAAGTTTTCACGAATAAAACGTTTTAATTCCTTTTCATCACTCTCAAAATAGAAAAGATAGGTTTCCCACGGAATATCGCCCTCAATAATTTTGTTGATTTGTTCATAAACTTGCTTAAATTCCTTTGTACCAAAATTCGAGGATGTAACATTCCAATTGAAATCGTTTTGATAGAAAATATGCTGAATTTCGGAATAAGGCACAAACGCAATTTTTTCGTTGTCGTAACAGCCAAGAAACGGCGGCGGCATAATCTCGTCGAAAGTACGTGCCTTACCGATTGTGAGCACAAGTTGCGTGAGCATTACACATACATCAGTCGGTTTTTGTTTTGCTTCAGCCCAAAGAAGATACTCGTTTTCTAACAAGGGCGCATGTTCCCTTGTTGGTATTTTCACGGCAAAATCAATTTTTCCCAAGATTTTTGTGCAATCGAATTTGTTGAAAAAATCCTGTGAAATCTTATTCTTTATTTCTTCTTCGAGAATATTGGTGTATTTCATCTGCGATTTGTTTGATTTAATTCTATCCATTGAAGCAAAAAGACGCAAAGTCTGCCCTTGCGTCTCTGCTTTATTTAGGGCGACCACAAGGGTAGCCCCGACAAGATTACACAATGCCTTGTGCCACCATGGCACGTGCCACTTTCATGAAACCGGCGATGTTCGCGCCTTTCACGTAGTTGACATAGCCGTTGGGCTGTTTGCCATATTTCACACATTGTGCATGAATATCATTCATGATTTGGTGTAATTTGGCGTCTACTTCTTCGGACGTCCAAGAAATGTGCATCGCGTTTTGCGTCATTTCCAAGCCGGAAGTAGCCACACCGCCTGCGTTGACGGCTTTTCCGGGACCAAACAAGATGCCTTTTTCGACAAAAAAATCGACGGCTTCGTTGGTACATCCCATGTTTGAGATTTCGCCTACACATGTTACGCCGTTAGCCACCAATGTTTTAGCATCTTCCAAATTCAATTCATTTTGAATCGCGCAAGGCAGAGCGATGTCAACTTTTTGTTGCCAAGGCCTTTTGCCTGCAAAAAATTCCACACCGTATTTTTTAGCGTAAGGTGCCACGATGTCCTCTCCGGAATCACGCAATTCGAGCATATAGTCAATTTTTTCGCCTGAAATACCATTTGGGTCGTAAACATAGCCGTCGGGACCGGAAATTGTGACCACCTTGCCGCCCAATTCGCCGGCTTTCAAAGCAGCACCCCAAGCCACGTTGCCAAAACCGGAAATTGCGATTGTTTTGCCTTTAATGTCCAAGCCTTTTTCTTTCAACATATTGACTACGAAGTAGATACCGCCGAAACCGGTTGCTTCGGGACGAATCAATGAGCCGCCGAAATCTAAGCCTTTGCCGGTGAATGTACCGGTATTTTCGCCTGCCAATTTTTTGTACATACCATATATATAGCCGATTTCGCGACCACCCACGCCGATGTCGCCTGCCGGAACGTCGGTGTCAGGACCGATGTGTTTCCACAATTCCAAGGTAAAAGCTTGGCAGAAACGCATAATTTCGGCATTGGATTTGCCTTTGGGCGAGAAATCCGAACCTCCTTTGCCACCGCCCATCGGAAGGGTTGTCAGCGCGTTTTTGAATGTTTGTTCAAAACCCAAGAATTTCAAAGTCGATAATGTAACCGACGCGTGAAAGCGCAGACCGCCTTTGTATGGTCCAATTGCATTGTTGAATTGCACGCGATAGCCTAAGTTGACTTGCACATTTCCAGCATCGTCTACCCACGACACCTTAAAGGTGAAAATGCGGTCGGGCTCAACGAGTCTTTCGATGAGTTTAACCTTTTCAAACTCAGGATGTTGATTGTAAACGTCCTCAATAGAGTGGAGCACTTCCGCAACGGCTTGCAGGTATTCCTTTTCGCCCGGGTGCTTTGCTTCCAAAGCCTGTAAAATAATTTCTGTTTTCATAACTGTATGTATTTTAGGTATCAAAGTTGCAAATGCACAAAAAAATTACATTTGTCCGACAAAGTTAGACATTATTTTCTGAACGTACAAACTTTTATTCATCTATTTTTTACAATATTTGCAACGGCTTGCGTTACGTCCCCTCGCGCCAAAAGCGAGATGAATTTGCTGCCGATAATGGCACCGGAGGCGTTAGAAAAGGCTGCTTGAAGGGTTTCTTTGTTGGAAATGCCGAACCCAATCAGGCGGGGATTTTTCAGTTGCATGGCATTGATGCGGCGGAAATAGTTGAGGGTTGCGTCGTCGAACATATTTTTAGCACCCGTCGTGGAAGCCGCCGAAACCATGTAGATGAAGCCTTCGGTGTGGGCATCAATCAAGAGGATACGCTCCTCCGACGTTGCCGGAGTGATGAGCATGATGATTTTTAAGTCGTATTTGTCAGCGATGGGTTTGTACGTTTCCAGATAATCTTTGAACGGCAAATCCGGGATAATCATGCCCGAAATACCACTCGTCACACAATCCTGACAAAATTTTTCAAACCCGTAGTGCATCACAGAATTGAGATAGCCCATCAAAATGAGCGGAATAGTTACCTCGTTTTTGATAGCCGACAACTGACTGAAAAGCAATTTTAAGGTCATGCCATTGCGCAAAGCAATGGTACTGCTGTTTTGAATCACGGGGCCGTCCGCCATCGGGTCGGAAAAAGGAATGCCCACCTCAATCATGTCAATGCCATTGGCTTGCAACTCCCGAATGATTTGACTTGTATCGTCTAATTCGGGAAAACCTGCCGTAAAATAAATCGACAGAATGTCCTTTTTTTTTGTTTGAAATAATGATGTTATTTTGTTCATGAAAATCATTTTTTAGTGTTGTCATTGCGTTGTTGACTGAAAGCCAGAGCCATATCCGCAATTTTCTATAAATTGCTTCAGTTTTTCCACATCTTTAAATCCCGGTTCTATTTCAAAACAACTATTTAGGTCAATAGCAAATAATTGCGGAAAATTCAACTGTTTGATGGCATCTACATCGTCCGGCGCAATGCCGCCACTCAAAAAGCAAGGCATTTTACCTTTATATGTTGATAGAATTTGCCAATCAAATTTATTTCCGGAACCGCCAAATTGGGGTGTTTTAGTGTCGAACAAGAAATAATCGCACGCGGATTCGTATTCTGCACAAGGGGCGAAATCGTTTTCGTTAGCGACAGGAAACGCTTTTATCACAGAAATACCGTCTTGTGTCAAATCATTGCAAAATTCGGGCGATTCAGTACCATGCAACTGCACCATTTGTAAATCAAACTTTTCAACGGCTGCCAAAATTGCCTCTTTGGTTGCATTGACAAATACGCCGACTTTTTGAATGTTTTTCGGAATGTATTTGACCGCCCATATATTGAGATCTTTGTCGTAACGAGGCGATTTTTCGTAAAAGATAAATCCCATGAAATCAATCGGCAATTGGCTGACTTCCACAATGTTGTAGGCACTACGCATGCCGCATACTTTTATTTTCATCTGTTCATAATTTGTGTGTGCTTTCTACCGAGCTATCATCCCTAACGGGATGACGATAATCATAGCCTTGTGTGTTAAATTTAAACATGCGTGTTTCATACTATTTCTATTCCATCATGTTCAACATTTTTGAAAAAAAGGGAGGCTTTGCGTTTTTCCCATTCTGCGGCTGTATAGACCTTTGTGCTTAGATATACGCCATGCTTCCAGCCCATTTTCGCAAAAGGATAACCATAATTATCGTCATCATCTGCGTCGAGAACCGGTTTATTTAGCAACACGAGCAAATCCCAATCCGACTCAGGGTGCTCATCTCCACGCGCCTGCGAACCAAACAAAATTAATTTGTCATTTGGCAATAGCTGACGCTTCAATGTCCGAATTTTTTTCAATATGCGTTGATTCATATCATTCAATTATTAAACTGCCTCAAAGGCATAAATTATTTCGCAATCAGCGTTCGGGATATAGTGCTTCCCACCATTGGGGCTGGTCTTTGAGCCATTTGGCAAACCAGGCATAGATGCTTTTGTTCCAGTCAATGCGGCGTTCATAGCCACCGATGCCGTGATTTTCATCTTTCACCGTGATAAATTCGACTTTTTTGCCGAGCACTTTCAGGGCGTTGTACATTTGAATGCTTTCGCCGATTGGAACGTTCGTATCAACCGTGCCGTGCAATAACAGCAACGGCGTATTGATTTTGTCGGCTTGAAACAGCGGACTTTGTTTGACATACAATTCGGGATTGTTCCATGGGTAACTGTCTGCGCTTGCCACGCCGCTGTAGCCCACGCCCCAATAGCCTTCGCCCCAATAGCTGGAAATGGCACTGATGCCGGCATGTGAAACGGCTGCCGAAAAAAGTTGGGTTTGCGTTTGCAGATATTGCGTCATAAATCCGCCATAAGAAGCACCAACGCAACCAATTTTGGTGCTGTCGACAAAACTATGTTCATTTACAAATTTTCGCGTGCCTTCGATGATTTCGTCTGCTGTTCGCTTGCCCCATGCATTGACGTGACGGGCGGCAAATTCTTGTCCGTAACCTGTTGTACCGGAAGGGTTTAGAGTGTACACCACATAGCCTTGGGCGGCATAGCATTGCAACGGATACGAAGATTCAAACACGCGTGCTGTGGGCGATGTGCCACCATAATAATACACAATCATCGGGTATTTTTTCGTCGGGTCAAAATTGGGTGGTAAAACGTAGCGTCCTTCAATCGTGCTGCCGTCTTGCGATGTAAAATTCCAAGGGGACACGGGCGACAAAGCCAATTCATCCAATTGATTGGCAAACGGATCTTCCAGCAAAGTAGATTTTTTAGTGTTCAAATCGTAAGAATACAAGCGGTAGGCATTCGTCGCTTTTTCACCTCTGAATATCGCAACAGGCTGCGTGTCAGATACTTGAAAACTTGAAATCACATCTTCCGGCAAGTCCAAGAGTGCGTAGGCCTTTGTTTTCGGATTGTATTGATAAACATGTTGACAATCTTTATCTTCCGCCTTAAAATAGATTTTATTGTCGTAAACAGACCACTCTGCATCTTCAATGGTCGGATTAAAATTCTTTGTAATCGGCTCAATATGCTTTGTTTGCAAGTTGTAAATATAGGCTTGCGTGTCATAATCATTGGAAATCTGCCCGACCGGCAAATTTTCGCCCAATTTGTTAAATGCCGCAGCACCGCCTGTGAGCAATAATTCTTTGCCGTCGGGTGAATATTTGGCACGGTTCATAAACGCGTCAGTCAACAGACTATCCAATTGCAAAGTCTTCAAATCCAGCTCATAAAGCGTTTGAATGGAAAATGGACGCTTGGTAAGGTCCCTTTCCGACCTCATCAGCAAGGCTTTTTGGCTGTCACACCTAATATCGGCAATGTAGATATTGCTTCGGCCAAACAAAATTTGCTGCATCGTGTGGTCGGCAAGCGAATAAATGTAGAGCACATTACGTCCGCGAAATGCCCCTGAACGGTCGCTGGGCGACAACACGCGTTTCAAATCGCCTTTGTCTTCCGGAATTTCTTCCCTGCGCGAAATGAGAATCGATTGCTCATCCGGCGTCACATAATAGGCATCAAACGGAATATTTTCTACCCAAACGGTTTCTTTCAAACTTGGAATGTCAAGTACGACCAAGTTCCTGTCTGTCTTTCCTTTACGCGAATAAAGCAGGTGATTTTTGCCTGTCATCCAGCGTGGATTCAGGTCAGAAGAAAGGCGCGTAACGAGCTTGTTGGTTTTCAGTTCGCGCACCTCTTGCGTCGATACCGTATTTTTACCTCCGGGATAAGTCATTTTTGTATTGACAATATAATATTGTCCGGTGGACGACAGCGAAACGCCTTGCAAACGATTACCATCCAAAATATCATTGATGAAAATGCGCCGTTTAGGGTCTGTAGATAGAACTATCTGAGCCAAACTGTCCTTTTTGTCGGGAAGAATCGCCGCTTTTAGTTCGGAAGACTTGTCCGATGTCGCCAACCGCTTGATAATGACCTCGTAGCGACGTGGCTCCAACTTCAAATCAATCGTGAGTTTTTTGGCTTTTTTCAGGCTGTCTTCGGTCGTATCTTTATCCTTTTCGCGCTTGCCGTTGACGTACACTTCCAGCATATCGGTTGCAGAAATGTCAAGTTTTGCCTCACAATAACGGTCAGCATCAATGTTAAACGCCAGCAATTGAACCGTGTATTTGCCACCATTGTTTAGCGTCAAAACACTATCACCCGCAGCGTTCACAATTGTCTGACTTTTGCGCACTTCATCGGTGCTCACAATCGTCTGAAGCATTTTTTTGTCTTCAAACGCTTTTTTATTCACATCCGTACTATCCAACAAAATCGGCTTGGAAACCGAAATCGTCGGCGATGCCTTGAATTTCAACACAGGAATGGCTGTTTGAGCAAAAAGACTCAAACTTGAGCACATACATACAACAAAGAGAGTTAACTTTTTCATTTTTTAATAATTTCTGCAAAGTTAGTATTTTTTTTTGAAAAAACAAAATGTTTCAGGGCACCGGGTGCACGACAAATTTCCCTTTCGGATATTGTACACGGGAACATATATGGCTTTTGTAGCCCGTAGGGCTTTCATATCAATAGAAAAATAGGTACCCCATCCAACCCCATAGCCCGTAGGGCTTTCACATGTCTGGTGTATGCCCTACGGGCTATGGGGTTGGATGGGGTACCTATTTTTCTATTGATATGAAAGCCCTACGGGCTATCTACTACTGTGAAAGTAAAAATGGGAAATTTGTCGTGCACCCCAGGGCACCCGCATCAAAAATAAGACTAAGGGCGACGTGATTATCAAGATATGCATCTGTTTGCAAATTATCTTGGACGGCAAAAAATTTCGCGGCGTTTCTCCCACAAGTAGAGAAAACGGTGGATGTACGTGCTTCTATTGATGTGAATGCCCTTCGGGAAATTGTTGATGAGGTGAACATCCATATTCTATTGATATGCAACTCCTAACGGGCTATTTACACGTAGGGCATTTTTGTCAATGGAAAATGCCATAACCACCCAAGCGTTATAGCCCGGAGGGCTCTCACCTTGTTTTTAGGTATTACATCCGGCATTCATATTTTTTATCTCTCTCAAGAAAAAAAGCACCGACTCTCACAAGTCAGTGCCCTTCTTCAATAGTTACGGTTTATTTGTTTCTCATCCTGATAGGGGTTTCCCGAGGAAACCCCTATCGGTTAAGGACACAAAGCCATACAATCAAGACGATTTTCTTGGTTTTACGAAGAACTTGCAGTGATGAATCGGTAAAATATCGCCGAATCATATTTCGCCAATGCACAAAGCATAAGCTTGGCCAGCCGCCGTCGTATGCATCCGGCTGGACGCCACTCCAGCTCCCAGCCGCAGAGTTTCGCCCAGCGAAGGTTATACCGCCGCTCCCACCGATTACGAGCTGTATGAATTCGACATACGAGGTGTTTACATTATGATACGTGCCACTTGTCCAATATTGTTTTCCCGTCCAATCCACATAGGCAGCGCGGGTGCTGGCGATCTTTCCTGCTTCGGCAGCGGTCACAACCCTCATGTGTTTTTGGCCGCATGTTTCATAAGCTTCATATAAACTATTCGCAGACGCCCCTTTATATACGCACGCGGCGCCGATATTAAAATACGTCCCAGTACCGAATCTGGTCTCACAGCGAGTTTGTGAGGCGGCGACGACCGCAGGATTCATCCCGGTGAGGATTTTGTGCGAAGTCGGGCTGACGACTCCGGCGTATGTATCAGTTGCCATCGCGGCGCGCGAATTTAGTTGTATATTGCCCCCGTTGGTATATGTCACCCCGGCTGCGGCCACTATCCCGTAAGACTCACTCCCTGTCCCGGACAGGGTTATCGTCCCCGCGGTCGCCAAACTCCCAGCCGACCCGGTGGTGTTCTGATTCAGCGTCGGAATATCACTGGCAACAATTGCACGAAAATTCGCAACTCCCGGAGCGCCATTCGGCGCAGCAAGAAACGTCTTCGCTGTTTGTGAACCGCTTAACAAGTTGTATTGAGTCGTGGACATCAAACCATTAGCGCTTGCAGAGGCCAGAGCGCTTGGAATTGTTACATTATGCGCACCCGCAGCCGTCAAGCGACCCTTCGAGTCAACCGTGAAGCTCGGCACAGAGAATGTACTTCCCCAGCCGGGTGATTGTGCCGCCGTTGGACCATAATTGGCCGCAGACACCCCCGTATTCGCCAGCGTCGTGGCAATCGTCCCCGAACCAATTTGCGTGGCTGGCGCCGTCACATCACCCGTAAGAGCAAGCGTCTGCGTTTTGACCACCTTAACTGCG
>BNTP01000024.1 GCA_025996695.1 Bacteroidia bacterium
CCGTCCGTTCTGTTTGTTGCGGATGCAGGGTCAAATCCACCCGTTTGAATTAACTTACCGTCCTTTGCTATCACGTAGCCAATCGAAGCGCGGAGGTTTCCCGTTCTGTCGGTATAGTTTTTTTCGTGATCTTCACGGGCGGTTTTTATAGAGAACTCCCCAACGTATTGCAGATTTCCAATAATAATTTGTTCTGCCATTTTAGCCTGGTCGCCCATACTCCGCAAAACATCCGCCGTGTTGAATTTCGCCCTTACGCCCATAATCTGCAATGCTCAAAATCGCGACTAAACCGCTTACACTCCCCTGTAAATCGAACAAAATCACTGTCCCTAACTTGAATTTTTGTACCGTTCGCGATTTCTTGAGCGTCTGCCGGCAAAAAAATCTTTGAATACGGCACAAATGATTCCCCGTTAGCTTTTTGCATCACTGAACTTTGACCGAGTACCTGCTCGTAGCATTCAGAATGTTTTACCCAATCGGACGTTGGATTTATTTCAAAACCGTTTGCGTCCGTTCCGCCGTCGCTTATAACGGCGTAAACCCATAATTCAAAAGGATAATCATTCATAACTTACCACAATTCTGATACACTTGTAACGGTGGAGATTGAACCCGGTAACGGGTTTTCTTCGGGGGCGTATTTATTGAAGATATTGGAAACGATTTTCTCAATAACCTCCTTATTTGTCCACGACCGCGACCAATCACCCTGAGAAATATTTGGACTTATAATGATAGAATACAAACCGTCTGCGTATGCGAGTTGAAAGGCTGGCGATTGTCCTATTTCCATAGTATATTCGTCCGACCCGTTCAAACCTCTGTCCACTAACAGCCCGTCAATATCACTGACCAGCCCGTTTAGTTTTTTTTTCAATCTCTCCGCTACTGTCATATCAGTTTTTCAACCTTTTTTGCTGCTTTTTTCGCTTCGGCTGCCGCTGCCGCTGCCGCTGCCGCTGCCGCTTCGGCTGCCGCTTCGGCTTCCGATTCGGCTTCCGATTCGGCTTCCGATTCAGCTTGCTTATCCGCTTCAGCTTGCTTATCCGCTTCGGCTTCTGCTTCTGCTTCGGCTGCCGCAATTTTAGCATCTTCGGCCGCTTTCGCTTCCGCTTCGGCTGCTCTTTTTGCTGCTTCTTCGGCAATACGTTTTTGTTCATCTTCCGCCGGATGCTCTTCTACAATTTTAGCAAAGCCTAAATAAACTAACTCGTAAGCCCTTTTTTCTGAAAATTCCGCCTCAAAGCCTTGATTCAAGACTTGTGAGGTATGCTTGTCTTGAAAACTTTTCAAAACAAGCACTTTTACTTTCTTTTCCATATCAAAATCAAATAACAGGTAATCCTGTGTTTAATGAATAAATCCCGTTAATTTCGGTGATAACCGGCAATGAAAGCGATTGAGCCTTTGTAAACTCAACACCATTGCTGTTGTCGGTTTCTCCTTTTCCCCATTGAGAGATTCGGATGCGATTGTAATTTGAGTAAGTCACTCCCGGTTCCTGGCGCAATTCATTGTCTGCATAAGCATTTTTGATTACACCCAATTTACCGGCAGGAACAAACACCAAATTGTTTTCGTTCCACGGTTTCACAATCGTCAAATCGCCGTTGTTTTGCACGCGAGTTTGACGACGAACAACTTCAAAAACAGGAAAACTGTTTTGGCGCATAAACTCGTTCAAGTTGGACAACAAAAGCGGAGTGGATGCTCGGTCGTTTCCAAAAATTGCCATTTTCATCTTTTTGTTCCGCAAAATATACGAAAGTTTGGATTGAGAAAGCAAAATCTTTGAAATGACTGTTTTGTCTTGTGCTGCGTCCAAGATAGCTTGCAAATCTTCAAGACAATCAACTGTCGCTTGGTTGGCATCTGTCCATGGGCTTGTAACAATAGCCTTGTTTTCTGTCGGCATTTTGTAGTCAATTGTTCCGCGAACACCACCCTCCGGGTTATTGGTTGCATCAAAAGTAAATACACCTTCATTGGACAATGCTCCCAAGAAAATAATATCTAATTTTGATTGAACGCCATTAACCACTTTCGTAACTCCTCCCCACATCAAATTCACCAACTGTTGTGCGCGTTGCGTGTCATTCAATACGCGGGAATCAAGAATTTGAAGCACTTTGCGGTATTCGTCAATCGTCAATGCTGACGTAATAGCGTGATTTAATACCTTTTCTTTCAAAGTTTCCAAACCTTCCGTACCCATAACCGGCTCTTTGCCGTTGCTGTCCAAAGTAGCAGCGGCAACCGATAAATTGTAAGAGCCGATAAGCTCCTCAAAATTCAGCCCGATACTCGGAACGTCCCAATCCAAATACTCTTCGTAAATGTTTTGGTCAAACAGCCGCTTTTTCAGTTCGGAAGCGGCATCAATGCGGAATTGTACCTGTTTGGTCAATTCGCCAAAAATAGAACTGTTAATAAATTCTGCTGCCATAATTTACCCTCCTTACTGTTTAATGTATTTAATACTCGGATTTGCTTTCAAGCAAAATCCATTCATCCAACTTGGCGCAACCGGTGCGGCTACTTCCCGCAAAACAACGCCATCATAACCGGCAGAAACGGTTTGAAATCCTTTTGTGCTGTAAACGTAATCGGTTTCAACAACTGCATCGGGAGCTTCGGCAGTTTCAGCAACCAATACATTGCCTGCTGCTAACGTTCCAACGGATGCCGACAATGTCAGAACATCGTAATCCGCATTGGTAGTGTCAATCGCTGTTACATTACCGGTACTCGCTCCTTCGTCTAATTTTACGCTTTCGCCAACTGCCAATAAATGACCTTTTGCAATAAGCGGAACTGTATTCGTTCCACCTGCTACCACTTTGGCAGCCTTTGAAACCGTTGCCTGCATATTGTCAAAATCCAATTTAATCGGAGTGCCCTTTTTAATCAGCGTTTCGACCGGAAATGTCTGCGTCAACTTAAAATCACCCGGCAATACCTTGAACTCACCACGCCAAAATACGGGGAATCCGCCAGGAACTTTCATTTTTCCAAATTCTATACCCATAGAAATTTTGTTTTTTTGTTTTTTACTTGTTAGGAAGTGATTCCGCGAACGACTTGGCATCGGCTTTCGCTTGGTCTACCTGTGTAGCCAACGGAAACAATCCATTTTTACTACTCTCTAACCCTCGTGATACTTCGTTTTGAGCAATCTTTGAAAGGTAAGTATTCACGGATGCATCATCTGCATCATCTGCGATAACAAACCCCTCTCCAATTCTCAATTCTGATATTCCGAGTTCTTTTGCTTTGGAAATGATAGCCGATTGCCTCGCAGCAGCTTTTTCTTTTGCCTCATAATCAACCATTTTCTGTGAAATTGGAGTGATTAAAGTAGAGAATTTAGCTTCTAAAATTTCATTGATTTTTTCAATTGTTAATTCTCCTGTTAATTCTCCTGTAACTTTCGGAGGATTACCTTTCAAAGCTGCGATTTGTTTTTCATAATCCGCTTTCAAAGCCGCCTCTTTTTCCGTTACCGATTGTGCTGCGATAGCGTTAATGTTTTGTTGAAATTCTTTTAGGGTTTCAACAAACGGTTTAATTCCCTCTGCGATTGCTGCCTCGTCAGTAATTTGTTTGCTTGCGAGTTCAGCATAGGCTGCGAATGTCTTCTCTGAAATGCTGGTTTTTCCACCATTAGCAGTAAGAGCCTCCTTTAATTGTGATAAGATTTTTTCTTTCATTGAATTTATTTTTTAAACTGTTTTTCAGTAACGCAAAACTACAAACAATGAAAGAAGATATATGCATTTTTTCAATTTATTTTTTCACAATTTGGAAAATGTGAAAAAATTTATAAAAAATAGCGAACTAAAGTTGTGTTAGTTCGCTATTTTTTCAATAGTTTTCAGCCGCTTCAAGAACCTCAAACATTTCTTCTTCGTTTTCAAAACTGATTAAGCCAGATTCATATTGCTGGTAGATGTAAAACCTCAAGTCGTTTCTTTCAGACACGCTAAACATTTCATTGAACATCTTGTTCAGAAACTCATTAATTTCGTTTGCTTTCATTTTTTTTGTTTTTAATTGTTATAATTATAGTTTGTTTTTTACTCTACAAAGATAACTATAATTATAATACAATCAAAATATTTTTAGTTAAACTTTGTTAAATAATTAACTTTAAGTCATTTTATTTAAAATAATAACAAATTATAAATATAATTTAGTATCTTTGCGGTTAAACTAAATTTGTAATAAAATGGAATTAAGAGTACTTGAAATTTGCAGAAGCAAAGGAATTACGCAAAAGAAACTTGCTGAAATGATTGAGATGTCGCCTGTTGGAATGTCAAAAGCAATTAATGGTAATCCAACAATGAATACCCTTGAAAAGATTGCATCCGCTCTAAACGTGCCTATAACGGAGCTATTCGATGAAAAAAAAGAAGTATCTATTTGGGCGGAATACAAAGGCGAAAAGAAAATGATTACTGAAAGGGATTTGATACGGCTATTCGAGTGATTTGAGCAATTTTTCATTTTCTAGGTAAAAATCCGGTCTTTTGTTTACCTGCATATCCTTTATATTGTCTTTTACGTTCTCGTAGTATTTTTTGAAGTTTGCTGGCAGTTCCGGCTGTTCAATGTCCGGTTCCGGCTCTCCGTAAAGAATTGAACGGTTTAACTGTGTCATTTGTTCGGTGGTGATTAGCTCCGGCGTAACATAACACAGGCACTGTGGATGCCAAAAAGTGAATACAAAGTCCTTTGGGTAAAGTCCTTGCAATTCCGTGCACAAATCGCATGTATTGAATTTTCTGTCTGTTGTGTGAACCCTATATCCAATGACAAAATCTAATTGCTTCCAGCGTGTATTATCGGCAATGTGGTAAGCCTTGTTTATCTCTGTCCGCGCAAGTCGCATGGCATTCTTGTAAGCAGAACGGTAAACGCCTTTTCCGGGTTGGTAAGCCAAAGCACTGGCGGAAAGTTTAAGATTTCCGCGAACGTCACGCACTCGGCGAAACAGTGCATCGGGATTGTTCAGATATTTACGCACATCACGACTTAGTTGGGCAGCACTCTTACCCTCTGACAAAGACGCATTGATTGCTTTTTCTATCTCCGTTTTGATGCTTTCATTGTAATTCCAAACACGCTCCGACAAACGCAGACCGCGCACCTTGCGAGTAAGGAACGCATCCAATACATCCTGATTGGTTTTCAAATATTTTTCGGGTATTTCTCTCAGTTTTGAAAGCACTTTGTTTGTGAGAGCTGTATTTTTTTTGTTGGATATATCCCAAACATAGCCGATAGAGTATGATATGCTGGCTGTTACCTTGCTTGCTTCCGATTCGATTAACTTGTTTACCTGTTCATTTAACAGTTTGTGTTTTGAAAATTCAAACCATTCCCCAACCTCCACATATCCGGAAACAAGTACAACGATTTTATCTACCAAATCATTGTACAGCTTTTCTATTTCGCTCAAAGACGAAAAAAGGTATTTCCGGTACTTATTTTCGTATTCATTCATTTTATTGTCATTTTGTTACATTTATTAGTGTCCGTTCGGTGGGCATATCGCACTTTTGTCAAAAAACAGGCTTAAAAAATATCATTTTGTCAATCTAAACCGGCGCGCGGAAACATATTATCCTCGTTTTGTTCCGCTTTTTCCGCTTTAATTTTCTCTATTTCCTCATTAGGGTTGGCGATAGACATCATTCTTACCGCTGTATCTAACGAAACAATACCGTCGCTGTATGCGCGTCCTATTGCCGCCCATTTGGAACTCACATCATCGTCGAACGGCTCTGAAAAGGAATGTTTGATTTTCATTTTTTCGATTTGGCTCTTCAAGCGAATATGCGTTATCTTAGCCATTATCGTAAGTATCAAATTCTTTTCCCTGTCCACCAAAAGATCGTATATCTCTTTTTGGTTTTCTCGCTTGATATATCCCAAAATCAATGCCCGTCGCAAAGCCTCGCCGGACAGAACACCCATTCCTTTCATATTTTCGTATGAGAAATCAGGCGTAAAAGTGTCCATTAAAATAGATTCTTTCAATATCTGCTTTTCGCTTGTTTTCATTTCGGAAGCTGTCGGAGGTGTTATGTATTCTGCACGACTGTCTGCCCCATTTGCTTGCAATACATCGCCTACCGTTTCGGGAGATGACAATTTCCCTACAATATCCGCCGTGATTAGCATTTTAGGGTCGGCGAAATACTCGTTGGTGTCCGCAGCCTTGCTATCCACGTACTCATCGCGATTTATACGGATTTCGGCGCCTGACCATTCCTTTTGTTGCCGGTAATAAATCACATTGATTTTACCGGTTGGGTTTGGCTTTTCTTCTACGTCCCAGCCTATTTTGTTTTTCTTGCAATAATAGAGTTTATCCGGTGTTTCAATATCAAAATGATCCACCGTTCCAGTACTTTCTTTAAGCGTATAGCCGTATCCGAATGCAATCAGGTTGCCGTATTGGTCAAAAAGCGGTCTAATAGTGTGTCCGAGCGATTTTGCCAACTGAATGATATTCACTTTCGGCTCATTCGTTTCATCGTCCCTGTAAATCCGATACAACTTTGCGCACTCCGTTTCAGAACCTGCCAAACGCTTTGATTTTCGCATATATGTGTTAAAACGAATATCTTCCATGAACTGCTTGAACTCATCAAACGCCTCGCTAAGGCTTTCGTCTTCCGAATTTAACAACGTCCATTCGACAGGTTTTGATAGCAGAAAAAAGAGTGCCACCTCGTTGATGTATTGTTGCCAGGAACGCGGTAGCTTCTGCGTTTTGTAATCCTGTTTGTTTTTTCGTCTTTTATCCGGTCTGTGCATTATTTCGTGTGTTTCCGGATTATATTCTTTGATTGCCTCCGACACATCAATATCCCTGTCTTGAAATAACTGTTGAGCACGCGAAATATCTTTGTCAGCGATTAGTTGGTACAAATCGCGGTCAACTCCGGCGCCATTCATGTAGGCGTTTTTGAACAGTCCTACTAATTTATCTACTATTTCCATAATTCTGTTTTTAAAATAATCCTAAATCTTCTTTACTTACGTTTTTGGGGGACAAAATCTTACCCAACACTTCACCCAAAATCCAATATCTGGCAGCATCAATTCCGTGATTAAATTTGTCTATCGGCTGATTGATGTAATTACCGTCTTTATCTTTGTCCCAAGTGTAGTTTCTGAACTCATTGAGAAGATTGTAAGACCGCTTTGTAACTTTTATATTCATCTCCAGCATCTTGTTAATTCCTGCCAATATTGAGCCTTGAAACTTCTCTACCGGATAAATCAATACACCGGCGTTTGAAATTTCCTGAATCAAACGAGGGTCGGCACTCTCTGAAATCACTTTTTGAGGCTTTGCTTTTAACTCCGAAACGATGTCACCGGTAAGCATCCTTGTTTTATAACATATTTCGTCCAGATACAAATCATTTTCAAAAATAGCACAATCAATTATCGCCGTCGGGTCTTGTGTATATCCAAAATCCATACCGTAACCGCGTTTTTTAACCCAGTGCGGAATTTCATCTACAATCTCTATTTTTTTGAAGATAACACCCTCCGCTATATCTGCCCAGCGACCTATCACAATGTGTTCATACTTTTTTGGTTCGGTTTCTTTTATCCGCTTCATTTCGTCCAAAAATTCAGTACCCAAATTTTCGATGTTGTCTAAGTAGGTCGTATGAATGTGCAAGACGTTTGGATGCGTGCTTATTTGCACGTCCACTCCGTCAATAGATATGATTTTGTGCGTTTTTTCGATGTATTTTTTGTAAATGAAATGGTTAACGTCCGACGGGTTCATGATAATAATAACCCTGTTTTGAATGCCTTTTTGACGAATAGAAAGCATTATCTTTTCATAATCCACCTCCGATACCCACTCCTCTGCTTCGTCGCAAACAAAGGTCGTAACGCCTTGAATAGACTTTAATTTTGCCGTTTGGTTTCCCGATGATGCCTTTATACCACGAAAAAGTATTTTACTGCCCGAAACATTATTGATGATGTCCATTTTGGTAGTTTCAAAATATTTTTCAGTACCGTCAATTTCGATTTTTTCGATAAATTCAGGAATGATAGAAATGTTGGCAGAAGTCATAGTGTATCGAACATATAAAATCACGTGACCCTCCTGAAATGTAAGACGCTCAATGAATGTAGAGGCATTGAACGACTTGCCGGAGCCACGACCGCCTGTAATAAGGGTGATAAATTTATCCTTATTGGTGTACAAGGGTTTATATACGTCTTGCGGTTTTATCATTACGTTTCACTTATCCATTTTTCAATCGGAACGCTGCCTTTTAAATCGTGCTGCAATTCTTGACGTTCGATATATCCCCTTTGTTTCCCCTTTGTTTTTAAGAAAAATATAATTGAAGTTGTATCGCCATTCTTGATATTTCCATGTAGTTTGCTCTCGGCAAAATCAAGCGCAACATTTAGCACATCATCAACACGCTTTCTGTAATCTTCATCTTCTTTCATCCATTGGTAGTGAGTTTTGCGTGAAATCTTTAATTTTTGACACGCAGGCGTAACAACTCCAAGAGTCGTTTCCAATGCTTTTATCATAGCGTTTTTTTTAGCGTTACCTTTTGTTCCCATTGATTTTTTTTCTTTTAATAATAATAATAGATGTTATAAATTTTCATAACATCTATTACTTCATTTAACCCCGACCTGTGATTCTTCTAAAAAAACCGCTAGCTCGCTTTAAAAAACTACCAATTCGACTCTCACCTTTTTCTGTTGATGCCATCTTTTTTAATTTTTAATTGTTTAACATAATGAGGTTTCGGCAGTGATGCCGTCATCTCTATTTCAAACCCCATTTTTTTAGCTAATTCGTACCCGTCAATAAATGTATCTCCCATTATATCAACATCTTGTATATTTGATAAGAATTTATCTCTGTCAAATTTGTTCGCAAAAACAATATTGCAATAATACTGCTGACATCTCATGTCGCTCATCTGTTTTTGCTGTTTTGCTTTCAGAAGTTTTTTTGCTTCGAGTTCTAAAACCTGTTCAACATCTTCAATGTTGTTCAATTCTTTCATGTCTAATTTTTCAGGCTCAAAACCGTTTAAAATTTTATTATTCTTGCTCATTTTTATATTTATTTACGATTTTATATCTAAAAATTTCTGCATCTATAAGCGGAAACATCTCTTTAATTAACTCATAATCATTTGGGTAAAATTTCTTTACGCCATATAGAAAATGATAATTTAACCCGTCCCAAGACCTGCCAAAGATTTTATAATCATCTGTAAGAGGTATATTATTTTCTTTGATATAATCAAAGCACATTGTATCTGTGAAATATTTTGTTAAATATATGATTTTCCGCTTTGTATCTACATCCGGCAAATTTCTCAAAAGTAATCGTCTGTTGAGGCTATCAGCCATTTTCATACAATTGCAATCATAATCAAAACCTTTAAAATTTTTTGAAGTCAAATATAGTTTTGTCAATTCTTCAAAAGACGATTTTCCTAAATTATAAGAGCCAATAGTCAATGCTCTGTCAAATGGCTGCCAATCTTGATGATTAATGTAGTCATACAAAATCGGGTGCGGCATTCTTGCGATTTTAACGCCAAAATGATTTTCATACATTGTTAAATTATCTTCAATAAATTGCAAGTTTGGCACAATATAGAAGTAGATAGGCATCGGCTCAATACCTGCTTTAATCAACAAGTCCATTCCGACAACACTATCTTTGCCTGTTGAAAAGCCTATTGTGGCTTTTTCAATACCCATTTCATGGGCTTTTTGCGCTATGTTAAGAAAATCTATCATACTTCAAAATCTTTATTACAGTGAGGACAAGTGATTATTTTCTTTGCCTTGATTTTCTTTTTTTTTGCCGCCTGTTTCAGTTGTGGTTTGCTCGTCGCTTTCTTCTTCGCTCGAAAAGCCACCTTTGAATTGCAAACCAAAATCTGTTAAATCGTCAATGTCCCAATCATCAGCAAGTATATTTGTGTCCCAATCTCCATTATTCACATTGTCGCGTATCATTATTTCACGCATCTTAGCTTCCGGCAAGTTCATAATATGAACAGGAACCTTTTCCAACCCTAACCTTTTCGATGCCTTGTAACGACTATGACCTGCATAAATAACTAATTCGGAATTGCAAATAATTGGTCGAGCCTCGAAATATTCGGGGTTGTTTTTAAGACTTTCCGCCAATTTATCAATCTCTTTTAAAGATATTTTTCGCGGATTATCTTTGTTCGGCGTTAACTTCTCTATTTCAATATATTTCATAAATCAAATTACTAATATAAAAATCTTTTTGCAAATGTAATATATTTATAAAAATAAGCAGTTATAATTTCCATATAAAATACCACATTTTTAAAATTGTGTAAACTTTTTGCCGAAAACTGATTTTTTGCTATTTTCAATTTAATTGTTTATTGTTTATATTAATTCTAAATATTTTTTGTAAATTTCTTCACTCTTAAACGAATAGCCGGTGTAATATTCGGTCATGTTATAAGACTTACCGTAACTGCTGAACCAACCGTACTTGCCATTCATCTCTCTATCTAATTCAATGAACCACTCACCTCTGTTATTGCTACCTACTCTCACTTTCTTTTCGCCGTTTTCTTTCAAAAATTCAGTTCTACGTTGTTCTAGCGTCTTTTTTTCTTCAAATTCACGTTTCAAATTCGCAACGTGAGCCTCGTAGTTTGCAGAAATAGTGTCAAATTTTCTGCAAAAATCTACAATTTGAGCAGCATTCAAAAAATACGTTTTCTTCATACCGCCGCCGTATTGCTTTGGCAGCTTACCGGCGTGGTGCCATTCTAAATTTGGAAAATGGTAGTCAATCAAGCGGTTAATCTCACTTACATCGCCGTCAATGGCTTTTTTTATCATCGCTGCAAACTTACCCTGTGTGAGTTTACCACTGTCATTAAGCGCATCTTCGTGTCTTCTGCTTGCGAATTTGCAGACATCTAAACCGCCACCCACTTCGTAATTCTCTCTGCTGAAGTCAATCGCTTCGTACTTTTTTGCAATTTTTTCTAAATTTGCATTCATCTGTTTGTGCCGATCTTAACGGCTTGTATTAAGTTTTTGCGATTATCAGGCCGCTATGGTTGGCGGCATTATCTAATTTTCACGATACAAAATTAGATATATCTAATTAATTTGCCAAATTATTTTAGTTAAACTTTCTTAAAAAATTTGATATTTATTATTTTTTAAGAATTAGTATAAATTTTCAAGGTGGTTTGTCTTATTTTTTACTAACTTTGCAGCATCAAATAAAAATAAGGACTATGTTACGAATTAAAGAAGTTATCAAAGAGCGTGGCTGGAAAGTCAAAGATATTGCAAAAGAGTTAGGCATCACATCTCCCGCATTAAGTCAAAACATTGTCGGTCGA
Organism: Bacteroidia bacterium; assembly: GCA_025996695.1. Taxonomy (GTDB): domain Bacteria; phylum Bacteroidota; class Bacteroidia; order Bacteroidales; family Azobacteroidaceae; genus Azobacteroides. The sequence goes on from BNTP01000024.1 coordinate 11,445, forward strand.
GTTGGAGTCGACCGGTTGAAAGAAATCGCCGATGTTATTGGTGTGCATGTTACAGAACTGTTTAAGCTGCCGGAAACGAATGGGATTATCTGTCCGCATTGTGGCGGAAAAATAAAACTCGAAAAAGATGTTTAAGCATTTTCAAAATTTATTTCTCCGCTCTCAATTCCAGAAATGATTTTTTCACAAATATGGTCAACTCTGCTTGAAAAATCAGGGTATTTTTCATACAAAAATATGACTAATCTAATGTAATGTGATGTTGTTGTACAATCACATTTTAATATTTTTGAAATACGATTTCTTGAATTATTTTTCAATCTTTCTCCTGATAATACCATTGGGAAAAATAAAATCAAAATCACTAATAGCATAGTCTTTTTTGCTTCATGTATTTTTATGTCGGAATCGTATTGATAAAGACATTCACATGCTAATTTTGAAATATATTCCAAAAACTCTAATCGTAAAGAGCTGTTTTTAATTTTGGCTTCAAAATTAGATACGTGTTTTTTCATAATAGAGTACTCATTAAGCTCTTTTATTTTTTTCGAGTGATTTCCCATAATTGTCAATTTATTTTTTGTTTTACCCATTTTACAAACTCCTGATGTTGTGCCTTAGGCACTTTCAGTACATCTCTCAAATAGTGAAATAATGCACGATTCTTATTCGGTGCTTCCAAATAAAAGCAATCTTCATTTACAATGCATTTTCGTGGCGGAATTTTAGCATCATTGAGGACAAGTGGCGGTTGTTCCATTTTAGCCTCCTTGATTTCCAAAGTCTTTTTGTTTATTTCATACAAAGTCCAGCCGGAACGATGTCTGATTGAACCAATTTGTTTGAACTCCTGCTTTTGCTTTTCTTGAATTTCGGTACGCTCGTTTTTGTCAAACACGGCACCGATTGGGTCTAATGTTTTTTCTAAACTCATAATTTTATATCATTTTTAATTTTATTTCTTTCTTCCACCGGTATCGGGTCGGGTATCTCCACACCCAAGTACTCCATCGCATAATCACGGCATTTGTCGCAATAGGTGCAGAACTCGACCGTATTCATCTTCTTTGTCGAAGTGGGAATAGTAACCACTTCGCCGGTATATTTGTTCACAATACTTTCTCCGCCAATCAAAACCTTACAGAATTTGTGCACTTTATCAATTGAGTTGATTTCATCGCATCCGGCATCAATTAGCGGCTGCCACATTAGCGGATATATTTTCCCCCAAAGCCAATTGTTCTGTTTGTTGGTGCGGGTGCGGCGGAACTTCGTTAATTCGAGTTCGTAGTTTCCTGCCATTATCCGATTCATGTAGTCTTTGCAGTTTAATGGTAGTTGCCAATTGCCGTCTTTGTCTTTTTCTATTAGGAATTTCATAATCAATCAAATTATGCTTTCATTTTGATTGGTAATTCTGCATAGTTCCAGGCCAATAATGCTGCATCGCGGGCATCTTGGTTGGTTCTGTCTATCAATCCGGTGAAGTAGGCAAGTTCATCATGTGTGATTTTGCCGTCTTTCCCTTTCCAGCACTTGCGAAGCGGGTGCTGTTCTACTACTTCAAGGCCGTAGTGTTTGCACATTTCTACTATTTTGCGCCCTACTTCGTGGTTGCGCCCGGTATTGTTTCCAACTTTTGCGGACGTGGCTTTATTTTGGCTTGTGTGCCAATTGGATTTGTTGAGCCATCCGGCTTCCACCACGACAACCAAAGAGGTGTGGGCGGTATCGGACATTTTTTTGCGTGCTTGTAAGTAATCAAGCAGTTGCGGGAATGTGAGGTTTGTAACTTCCAACAATCGGTGTTGGGGAATTAATTCTGCCACGCCGGATTTTTCTACGTCCGGGTCAATGGCGATTATTGTATCATGTTTTTTCATTTTGTTTTTTGTTTTTTTGTTGTTATAAATAAGTTGTATGACCATATCCGCTATTCACAAAAGAATTCATCCCAAATGACACGAAAACATTCATCACAAACGACACATGTCAAGTTCGTTGGTTTCCCACACTTGCTGCACTCGTTAATGCCACTTTCCCAAAATGAAAGCTTTCCTTTCACATTTTTGATTGGTTCTTTGAAAAGGATTGGATTAGCTAATACCCAATTCCAAACGCCATCTTCCGCCCAAATGGATGGGTGGTTTTTTACACAATCGACAATTTCAATGCTTCCAATAATCGCTCCTGTAATTAATTCATCATAGCTCATTGCGTTTTTGGTATCATCCATGACTATATTGTGTCTTTGTTCATCGCTGAAAAATCCGGATTTAACTAAATCGAAGAGGATAACACTTGGTTTTGCACTTGCATGAATCAAAACACGCCCGCGATAGTTTGTTTTCCATGTCCTGTTTTCGACGTCTTTAATACCTGAACAAATAATATTCGCCCAAGGTTGTTTTACTGTTATTGCTTTCATAATTTCAATATCTAAATTCTGTAAAGTGAATAATCGCCATCGGTTGGTTCAAGTCGTATTTTCTGAACCAATCAGCAAAATTATGCCAACCAAGACCATCATTTTCAGCAATTTTTTCAGCCCAATATTTAATGTGCTCCCCTCTATAATCAACAAATGGAACAAGTTGTTTATCATCTATTTCGAAGTGAAAATACAGCTGTCTATCTATTTTTCTTATGTTGATTTTTTGCACGCCAATACCACTATCTTTGTCGAATGTGAATAGTGTTTTTGTTTGGCTACGGTACGGCTTACCTGTCCAACCATACACAACCAGCACAGCCTCCCCAGCATTCACTTCATCAATGCGCTTTTTCCACAGCAGATAGTTTGCCCGGATTGTGTGCCGCTTTTTACCCTCTTGGATTTTTTCATAAAACCCTGTCGGCTCACCTCTTCTTTGGTGTGTTGCCGGAAACACGCTGCTAAGCGACAATCTGTACGTTTTAATCTTTTTCATTTATCCGTTATTTAAGAAATTATCCATTTCAACATTGCGGTACCCCGAATAGAACGCATAGACATACGCATCCTTTGATAGGTTGTGAGCCTGATACTTCAGATATTCGTCCGCCGCTTTTGCGGTTAGGAAAAATGCAACCGGATAGTCTGTGTAGAATTTTGTCACCGGAATGGGGTCGGTCATTTTACTGTCAAACTCACGAACCTCCTGCGAATCCAAATCCAAATCAGCATCCAAATAGCCACAAACAGGCTCTTTGTCTTTTAAGTTGGTTCCCGATATGTAAAGTTCATGCCCTTCGGCGATGTGCTCTCGCATATTCATAACCACATAGATAGGCTGTGCCGTTCCTAAGTTTTTTCCGTTCTCAATCTCTGTTTTCCGTTGGGGAATGATTACATCCCGCAAGTACTCAATGTTTATTTGTCCTCTTTCCATGACTGTTAATTAAAAATATTGTAATCTCTATCAACACAGTTTGCCGGTAAATCCTCACGATTGATACCTGCTTGTTTTAGGAGGCTGTCTTTGAAATAAAATTTTGAAAATAACCTGGAAGCCGATGAAGCATTTATTGTCCAATCAATAAATTCCATCAATTCTTTCTTGTTGTATTTTTTACCACTTTCTAAACCAATTTTATATAAATCGCAATGACCTGCAGTATATCCTGCTATCATATCCTTACTGCTCTCAAAATCAATAATCGGCTCAATAGAAGCAAACGTTTTGAAGCCAGCATCGTGCAGATTCCGCATGGCTTCGATGCGTTCGGCATTGGTGGATGCGTTGGGTTCCAGTTCATCGTGACCGGTGAGGGTGAATCCGAAAGCTATTTTATGGCTATTTATAGCTCCAATATCATACCACTGTTTGATATACTCAAATAGACCATTTCCCGATTTTGTAAGCACTTTAACAGGCACAGCATTATTATGACATTCTTTTATTGCGCACATTGTTAAATGACAAGTTTCCGGCAAAAATGGGTCGGAAGTAAATGTAAAAAACAGTCCATGTTCTTGCAACTCCGGCAAATTTGCAATCAACTCCTTTTCAAAGATTTTCAAAGCGTGCGCTTCATCTTTGAATTGCTTTTTGAGAGTTGGTTTGTCGCCGCCTAAAACAGCGGCACCTATACCTTTTTTCAGGTAGCAGTATTCGCATCCGTTGGAGCATCCAACATAGAAGTTGCACGCCCATTTTGCATACTCACCCGCTTTGCCTAACGGGTTGTAAATCGCTTTTCCTTTAATTGTTTTCTTTTCCATTTTCTAATAATTTTATAAATTTGTCTAATAATGCGCTCTCCGCGTTGTCGTATGAACCAAAATTCCATTTTTTATACCCTTTATAGTCTAATCCAAAAGATATTCCATCTACACGATTGTAAGGGAATACATAGCCATACATGCCATTCACATCCCTAAACCATTTCAGCGCGAGGGCAACGGTGGGGGCGGAAAAACATTCACTTGGTTCGTCGCAATCCATTTCTAAAACTTCACGTCCCGGACAATTAAAATTTTCTACAAAATCATACTGCTCAAATAAACCATCAAAGAAATAGCAACCGTTTACCTTCCATTCAAACCCCAATTTTTTCAATTTTTGCGCTTTCTTGTATGTGACGATCTGTAATTGTTTGTTGTTCATAATTAATCAATATCAGGTTGTTTGGATTCTAAAATACATTTTTCTGTAAATTCTCTGTCATTATATCTTTGTTCAACAATGAGATATGAATGAGAACAGCTTATCCGTTGTTCTTTGCAAATTTTGTCTACGAAGTTTTGCAAGGCTTCTGGGAAAACTTGCTTCAAAAGTTTCATCAAAGCCGCTTTTTTTTCGGCATCCGTAAACGGTAAATTGCATAAATCGCATACCTTTTTTTCGGCAATTAGGGCATCTTTTAGTTTTGCCTCGTAATCGGGCAAAAACTTTTCTAAAAATTCTTTTAGTTCCATTTTTTTTAATATTTAGTAATTTAATCATATCCAACCTATTTCTGAATCAATTATTCCTTCATCTAACGGTGTACCATCGCTAAGTGGGTTTTCTGATTTAATACTGCCAAATCCCAACTCGAATTTTACCCATTCTAAAAATTGTTCTTCGGTTACATCGTAACCTTGTGGACATTCTATTTCTAATTCAACTTTAATATTTAACATATTTTTAATATTTAATTTTTATTATTCACAAAGTCCGTAATACGACATACAACTTGTGGCTGTATATTCGTCAAATAAAGTGCCCATATCGTATTTGTGCTCAACATATTTTGCTACGTCTGTAATGAGGGGATAATCTCCTTTGTAAAATTTTCGGGGGATGACATCCGGTCCAAAAAATGAACTTTTACAACTCCTTTCGTATTCTGCAATCTCTGTTATACGCTCCGGAAATCGTTGTGTAAGTTGGTATATTTCGGGATTTGAAGACATTATGCAAGGGAAACACCCTACACGTTTAAATCCCATTTTGTAGAGCGGGTTGGGTTCTAACCCATTTTCAAGGATATATTCAATGACCTGCTGTGCCGTCCAATCAAATACAGGTCGCCATACATCCGTTGCATGGCTTTTGCAAAATTCTAAAATCTCCTTTCGCCTGTATGTGTGATATTTGGGGTCTAATTTACCGGCAGACAACCTTTGTTTTGTTTTTTCAATCTGTGTTTTTATTTGTTCTT